>CAYQMV010000015.1:0-40832 GCA_964418705.1 uncultured Sangeribacter sp. | reverse complement strand
TAAAAATATGAGATTAAGTGAAATTATCCCCTACTTTTTTCTCCGGAACCAATTTGACTCCACGTCTGATAACACTGTCAGGGTTGTGGCTTGCGAATCACTTTGGCTATTATAGCGTTGGTGTCTTACTATTCATTTTTGCTTGGAGGAGAGGTTTCTTAACGTAGAGGGGACTCTATATGAAGAATGTGCCCACGCTGACAATCAAGTATGATATCAGCCATGCGAGGGCTGTGTTGTAGAGCAGCGAGAAGAGTCCGTATTTCCATGATCCGGTCTCCTTCAACACCGCTGTCAGCGTGGCGATACATGGGAAGTATATCAGCACAAAGACCATGAACGCGTATGCCGATAGGGGAGTGAACGGTGATTTCCCGGATACCGGGGAGGGGGTGGAGAGACGTTTTGTCAGCATCTCCGAATTGTCGCCGTCGCCGGTGTAGAGCACTCCGATGGTGGAGACCACAACCTCCTTCGCGGGGAGTCCGGCGAGGAGTGCCATGGTGGCTTTCCAATCGAAATCCAAAGGTCGCATCACCGGCTCAATCGCTTGTCCCACCCTTCCTAATATGGAGTGTTCCTGCTGATACTCATTGAGCACGATGTCGTCCATCTCGGCGGCGGTGATGGTGTCCATACGCTCAGGATTATACGCCGTCATCTCTTTGATTGTTTGATTCCTGTAGTCGGTGGGAACCTCCGAAATATCATAGCGTGGGAAATAGGATAACGCCCATATTATCGCCGATGCCACCAATATGATACCGCCCATCTTGTGTAGATACTGTTTCGCTTTGCTCCACATACCCCTCATCGACGCTTTCGCCGTCGGGATGCGGTAGGGGGGCAGCTCCATCACAAACGGTGTCTCATCCGCTTTAAACCATAGCTTACGTAGCAGTTTCGCCGTGATGATGGCTATCACTATCCCTATCAAATATAGGGAGACGAACACCAATCCGCCATTATGGGGGAAGAAGCATCCCACCATCAGCACGTAGATAGGGATGCGCGCCGAGCAGCTCATGAACGGAATTAGAAGCGTCGTGATCAGTCGGCTCGACTTGCTCTCAATGATTCTGGTGGATATTATCGACGGCACATTGCATCCGAATCCCATGACCAAGGGGATGAACGATTTGCCGTGAAGTCCTATCTTGTGCATTATCTTATCCATGATAAACGCCACGCGAGCCATATAGCCCGAATCCTCCATGAACGAGATGAAGAGATATAGGATCAGGATGTTGGGAAGGAACACTATCACGCTCCCAACGCCGCCGATGATGCCATCCACGAGAAGATCCTTAAACGGGCCCTCCGGCATATATGTCGACACCAAATCTGAAATCAACCCCACAAGGCTCTCTATCCATCCCATAGGGTACGCTCCTATTTCGAATGTAGCCCAAAACATAAACCACATGATGAGTAGGAATATCGGGAACCCGAACAGCTTGTTGGTCACGAACGCGTCTATGATCTTGGTGGTGCGCGATTCCCTGCTTTGGTCGGAAATCATCGTCTCGGCGAGCGCCCCTTTGATGAAACCGTATTTCTCCGCCGCCACGATGGAGGGGATATCCTCGTCAAGTTCCGTCTCCACGATTTGAGTCTCCGTGTCGCGTATCTTCCGCCATTTTTCGTAATCGGGCGATTCGGAGAGCATACGTTCCACTTCCGGATCCTTCTCCACGAATTTTATGGCGAGGTAGCGCGGCGAGAATTTGCTGCTTATCTCCGGATTACGCTTCATATCTTCGTTGAGCTTTGAGACGATGCTCTCCACCATGGGGTGCAGTTTCACGTGGATATGTCGTATGTCGGGCTGGCGCATCTCATAGACGTTGATAATCGTGTCGAGAAGGTCGTTCACACCCTCTCCCGTGGATGCCACGGTGGGTACCATCGGAACTCCGAGCATCTTCCCGAGTTGCTTATAGTCAAGCTCTGTATGGCTCTTTTTCAGTTCGTCATACATATTGAGGGCTATCACCATGCTCCGGTTCATGTCGATCAATTCCGTGGTCAGATAGAGGTTGCGCTCAAGGTTCGACGCCACCGCCACGTTCACTATCACGTCGGGAGTCTCGCTGCGGAGATAACGCAGCACGTATTCCTCCTCGGGGGAGTATGCGCTCAGCGAATATGTGCCGGGGAGATCCACCACGTTGATTTTATATCCCTTGTAGTGCATCGTACCCTCCTTGGCGCCTACGGTCACGCCGGCGTAGTTCCCCACATGTTCATGCGCTCCCGATACCATATTGAACAGCGATGTCTTGCCGCAGTTGGGATTGCCAAGCAGCGCGATATTTATCACTTTGGAGTGTTCGGGATTTCTGTCGTGGCGCGGAACGGAGGTGTCTTGGGCCTGTCCCGCAGGATTGGCGGTCTCATTTTCATATTGAGTGTCGAGCGGCGGAACATCCTCATGCTCACCCACCACTTCAATAAGGTTAGCCTCCGCTCTGCGCAGCGAAACCTCATAGCCCATTATTTGATATTTTATAGGATCTTGGAGCGGCGCGTTGAGAAGCACTCTCACCGGTCGCCCTTTCACGAACCCCATTTCCATGACGCGTTTCTTGAACGCGCCATGACCCAATATCTTGATAATTATGCCCGTTTCTCCGGGTTGAATATCTGATAATCGCATTTTCTCTCTTTTTACCATACAAAGGTAGTTAAATTGCGCAACTTAAGCCACGGTTGTCCCTCCATTTGTTGAAAACGGATGTGAAAATACCTATATGTAGGTATAAGAAAAAAGGCCGCATTTTTGTATGCGACCTTTATTATCACTTGAGAATCAATCTCTATTTTTGCGGTTTCAAGTATTTATCCAGGAATTGGAAGAATGTGCGTTGCCACAAAACGGCGTTCTGCGGTTGAAGCACCCAGTGGTTCTCATCGGGGAACACAAGCATTTCGGCGTCGAGACCGCGGAGCTTGGCGGCGTTGAACGCCATCATGCCTTGCGATGCGAGGATGCGGTAGTCAAGCTCTCCCACAGTCACCAAGATAGGAGCTGTCCATTTGTCTATGAATTTGTGGGGTGAGTTGGCGAAAGTGCGTTGTGCGGTGGCGTTGTCTTTCTCCCAAGGTGCGCCGCCCATATCGAAGTTGGCGAACCACATTTCCTCAGTCTCAAGATATTGCGCCTCCATGTTGAAGATGCCGGCGTGTGCCACCAATGCCGCGAAACGACCCTCGTGGTGTCCTGCCAACCAATATACGGAGAAACCACCGTAGCTGGCTCCTATGGCCCCGATATGGTCGCCGTCGATATATGGCTCATTCTTCATGTAGTCCACTGCGGAGAAATAGTCTTTCATGTTCTGACCGCCGTAGTCGCCGGAAATCTCTCTGTTCCATTCAGTGCCGAAGCCGGGGAGTCCGCGTCTGTTGGGCGCGATAATCACGTAGTCGTTAGCCGCCATGATCATGAAGTTCCAACGATAGCTCCAGAATTGGGATACAGCCTGTTGGGGCCCACCCTGGCAATAAAGCAATGCGGGATATTTCTTGTTGGGATCGAAGTTCGGCGGAAGAATCACCCATGTAGCCATAAGTTTTCCGTCGGTGGTGGGTATCCATTTCAATTCCACCTCGCCGAGGTTGAGCTGGTCGAGGAGCTCCTTATTGACGGTGGTGATATCTTTGGTCTCTTTGCCGTCAGCCACGCATATCTCGTTAGGACGTTTCATGGAGTGGCGTAGGGCGGCTACTTTGTTGTCGTCGATGGGGCATACGGATTGATAATCCCACACTCCGGTGGCGATGGTGTCGATTTTGCAGTCAGCCACATTGATGCGGAACAGAGGCTCGGTGCCTTGGTAGTAGCCGTGGAAGAATATCTGTTTGCCGTTGGGCGCCCATGCCAATCCTTCGGGCCACCAATCCCAATTTTCGGTCAAATCCCTCTTCTCACGTGTCGCCATATCCAACACCATGAGACGCTTTTTGTCGCTCTCGAAAGAGGGTGTCTCCATGCTCAACCATGCCAATTGTGATCCATCGGGGGAGAATTTCGGGTCGGTGTCGTAGCCCATGTTCCCCTCGGTGAGGTTGGTGGTGGTTTTTGACGCTAAATCATATAGATATAAGTCGGTGTTTGTGGAGAGGGAGTATTCCTTGCCGGTGAGTTTGCGGCTGGAGTACACCAATTGTTTTCCGTCGGGAGTCCAAGCGAATGTCTCGGCGCCGCCGAAAGGCTTGACAGGGCACTCGTATGGCTCGCCTGCCATGATATCGGTGGCTTCGGTGATTTCGCTGTCGCTAAATTCAGCCAGGAAGGGGTGTGACATCTCTGTCACCCATTCATCCCAATGTTTATACATGAGGTCGTTGATAACCCTGCCGCTGGTGAGCGGTAGATCCTTATAGAGGGTCGTGTCCTTCTCAATCGCGGGGATTGTGGATGCGAGAATGACGTGTTTCTCATCGGGGGCAATCTCAAAGCTGGTGACACCACCCTCCAATGCTGACAGACGTTTCCGGTTGGTGCCGTCGGCGTTCATGCTGAACAACTGCGATTTCTCGGTCTCTTTGTCGTAGCATACGAATGCGATTTTCTCTCCCTTGGCGTACCATCTCACATTACTCTCTGAGTATCCCGAATGTGTCAGGCGTGTGTAGTCCGACCCATCGGTGTTCACTGTGTAGATCTCGGCATTCGACGCATTTTTCTCAATGCTGGAGTATGTCACAGTGAAAAGGAATTTTTTGCGATCAGGCGAGATTTGCAAATCATTGATTTTTCCGAACGCTTCAAGCACCTCCGGCGTCATTTTGCCGTCGACTACTTTCACTTGCGGAGCCTCAATCACTGTCTCATTCTCTTGTTTACAGCCACTTATCAAGGCTGGTAAGAGCATGGCGCTCATGGCAATTTTAATTTTGTTCATTATTGTTGGTATTATTCAGGTTAGAGCTGATTTGGGTGCAAATGTACAACTTTTTTTTCAACTCTATATCTGTTTTTTTGATTTAAATTTCCATTTATTATTTTTTGGGGTGTTTCTTTTTAGAGTGCCTTTTGTTTGGCTGTCTTTTGTTTGGCTGTCTCTTTTTTTGTGTTCTCTATTTTGTCGGTCTCTATTTTTGTCGGTGGTGGCGTTCTGCCGCGCCGCCGCTGTTGATGTTCTGCTTCTGTTGGCTGGAGCTGAGAAGAGACGGCGTAGCAAATCCTCACGGTGGAGTCTTCGCAGCGATTGTTCTATCTCCCTACGTTTATCCGGCTCATACCAAAAGAAATAGCGGCGTTGCGCCAGCTTTGATTTCTCATCGGTGGCGGTGTAGATGCTCTCTCCGGTGTACGGATGTATTCCGGTGTAGTATATCTCCGTGGCTACGGTCATGGGGGTGGGGGTGAAGTCTTGCACCTGTTCTAGGTGGAAGTTCAACTCTTTGGTCTCGCACGCCAACTCCGCCATATCCTCCTCGCGGCATCCCGGATGGCTGCTGATGAAGTAGGGTATGATTTGCTGACGGAGTCCATGCTCCTCGTTCACCTTGTCGAATCTCCTTTTGAATTTGTGGAAGAGGGAGAACGAGGGCTTGCGCATGATGTTGAGCACGGTGTCGGAGGTGTGTTCCGGAGCCACTTTCAGTCGTCCGCTGACGTGGTGCGCGATAAGCTCCGTTTGATATTCCCTGTTTATCTTGTTCACCTGTTCGCTCCTGTTTTGAGCCATACACAGGTCGTATCTCACGCCGCTCCCTACGAAGCATTTCTTCACTCCGGGGATTTTCGCCGCCTCCTTATAGACTTCGAGGAGCGCGACGTGGTTGTTGTTGAGATTCTTGCAGGGCATAGGGTGCAGACATGATGGGCGGGCGCATTTCTCGCATATCGCCGTGTCATATCCTTTCATGTTGTACATATTCGCCGAGGGCCCTCCCAAATCGGAGACATATCCCTTGAAATCCTCCATTTGGGTGATTTGGCGCACCTCGCGGAGTATCGATTCCTTGGAGCGGGAGGATATGAATTTCCCTTGGTGGGCGGATATGGTGCAGAAAGCGCATCCTCCGAAGCATCCGCGGTGCATGGTCACTGAATGACGGATCATTTCGTATGCCGGAATCACTTTCCCTTTGTATTTGGGGTGGGGAACGCGTGTGTAGGGGAGGGCGTACACCGCGTCAAGCTCTTTTTGTGTCATCGGCGGGTTCATGGGATTGATTCTCACCCATTTCCCCGAGGTCTGCTGCCACAGCACTTTGCCGTGCATACGGTTTGATTCCTCCTCCACGTGGCGGAAATTCTCCGCCTGGAGCCTTTTCTCTTTCAAACACTCCTCGTAGGAATGTAGCATGATGCCTTCGCCGCATTGCTCCTCCGTGGGTGCGGCGGCGATGAACGCCGTTTGGTTTATGTCGGTGATCTCTTTGGGTTTCAGTCCGCTCTCTATCGCTTTCGCCAACTGAACCATAGGCTTTTCACCCATGCCGTAGACTAATATGTCGGCTTTGGAATCCATGAGTATGGAGGGGCGGAGACGGTCTTGCCAATAATCGTAGTGGCTCACTCTACGCAGCGATGCTTCGATGCCTCCGAGGATTATGGGGGTGTCGGGAAACAGTTCTTTGAGGATATTGCAATACACAATTGAGGGATAATCAGGTCGCATTCCATGCTTCCCCCCGGGGGTGTATGCGTCATCGTGGCGTAGCCGACGGTTGGCGGTGTAATGGTTCACCATGGAGTCCATCGCTCCGGGGGATACCCCGAAGAATAGCCGCGGTGTCCCCAGTTTCTTGAAATCCCTGAGGTCGTCGCGCCAGTTCGGTTGCGGTATTATCGCTACCTTGTACCCCTCTTTTTGAAGAACCCTCCCGATCACCGCCGCCCCGAACGAGGGATGGTCCACGTATGCGTCGCCGGAGAATAGAATTATATCCGGACGGTCCCATCCGAGATATTCCATCTCCTGTTTGGTGGTGGGTAGGAAATCAGATTTTTGATATATTTCTGTGGACATTGCTAACTGAATCTGCTAATTGAATCTGCTAATTGAATCTGTTGAAGAAACTTGCTAATTGAATCTATCTAAGAACTTGCTAATGAAGTCTGTTGAAGAAACCTTAAATCTTATTCTGCTCTTGCAATTCTAAGACCTCCAATTTATCGCGTAGCCCCATAAGCTCGTCGCGTAGTGCCGCCGCCTCTATGAAATCTGTGCGTTTGGCGGCGTCGGTCATATCTCTCATCACCTTGTCTATTCTCGCTTTAAGCTCGCTGATGTTCATATATGCCACTATGGGATCCGCCGCCACGATATCCATGCTCTCCCTCTCCATGTAGGGACGTGGAGCCGCTGTCTTGACGGTGTTCTGTTTTGGCGCGCTCTGTTTTGTTGTGCCCCCGTTCTTTTTCTGTTTGTTCCCCTTGTCGCTGCTTTGCATATCTATAAGCTCCTGTGCGCTGCCGGATTTGGTGGTGGAGGTGGGGATGATATTATGTTCCTTATTGTAGGCTTGCTGTTTTGCCCTGCGGCGTTCCGTCTCTTCTATGGTCCTTTTGATTGAGTCGGTGATTTTGTCGGCGTACATGATAACCTTGCCATGCACATTCCTCGCTGCGCGTCCCGATGTTTGGGTGAGCGATTTGTAGTTGCGCAGGAAACCCTCTTTGTCCGCGTCGAGAATCGCCACCAAGCTTACTTCCGGAAGGTCGAGACCCTCCCTGAGCAGATTGACACCTACGAGTACGTTGTAAACACCGTTGCGGAGGTCGTCGAGGATGCGGATGCGCTCCAAGGTGTCGACATCGCTATGGATATACGCGCTGTTGATTCCCCATTTGAGAAGATGGGTGTTGAGCTCCTCCGCCATACGTTTTGTGAGGGTGGTCACTAATGTGCGCTCGCCCATCTCTATTCTTGTCTGTATCTCTTCGAGAAGGTCGTCGATTTGGTTCATCGACGGGCGTATGTCAATCTCGGGGTCAAGCAGTCCGGTGGGGCGTATGACTTGCTCCGTCACCACTCCGCCGCATTTGTTGAGCTCGTAGTCACCGGGGGTGGCGCTCACGTAGAGCACTTGCGAAGTGAGCTTCTCAAACTCATCGAATTTCAACGGCCTGTTGTCGAGGGCGGCGGGTAGACGGAAACCATACTCCACAAGATTAAGCTTGCGTGATAGGTCTCCTCCGTACATCGCCCTGATTTGGGGCACGGTGACATGGCTCTCATCTATGATTGTGAGAAAATCCTTTGGGAAATAGTCCAACAGACAGAATGGACGCATCCCCGGTTCCCTTCCGTCGAAATAGCGTGAATAGTTCTCTATGCCGGAGCAGTGTCCCAGTTCCTTGATCATCTCAAGGTCGTAGTTCACACGCTCCTCCAATCTGTTGGCTTCGAGTTCCTTGTTTTGAAGACGTAGTATTTTTGTCTGTTCCCCCAGGTCGAGGGCTATTTGGTCTATCGCTTGCGCCGTGCGTTCTTTCGATGCTACGAATATGTTGGCGGGATAGATGTTGAATCCCTCCATATCGGTGATCACTCCGCCGCTCCCCGGGTCAATGGTCTGTATCTTTTCAATCTCGTCGCCCCAGAAAATCACTCTCAGTTGGATATCTTCGAAGGAGAGCATGATATCCACGGTGTCCCCTTTCACGCGGAACTGACCATGTTGCAGCTGGGTCTCGGTGCGTGAATATAGTGAGTCCACGATTTTACGTAGAAATGCGTTGCGCGCGATTTTATCACCCACTTTGATGTTGACCACGCTCTGCGAGAAATCCTCCGGATTACCCATACCGAAGATGCAACTGACGCTCGACACAACAATCACATCGCGGCGGCCCGACAGCAACGCCGCGGTGGTCGCCAACCTCAATTTCTCAATCTGATCATTGATCATCAAATCCTTTTCGATATACTTGTCGGATGAGGGTATGTATGCCTCCGGTTGGTAGTAGTCGTAGTAGCTGATGAAGTATTGCACGGAATTTTCAGGGAAGAAACTCTTGAACTCCGTGTATAATTGCGCCGCCAGTGTTTTGTTGTGCGACAATATCAGTGTGGGGCGTTGCACTTTCTGAATCACATTCGCCATGGTGAAGGTCTTTCCGCTACCTGTCACTCCAAGCAATGTCTGCGATTCCTCTCCGTTGATAAAGCCGTCTGCCAGCTCCTTAATAGCCTCCGGTTGATCCCCCGTGGGGTAATATTCTGACGTAAGTTTAAAGTCCACTGTGATATTGATTACTGTATTGCAAAGATAGACAATTTTAAGTTTTCTTACAATAGTGGCGGCGGTGGATGACCATCTCCGCTGAATAGTTACGGCGGCGGAGACTATAACTCACGGCTCAGATATTTCCCGGTGATTGATTCCGGATCCGCCGCCACGCTCTCCGGTGTGCCTATGGATACCACTTCGCCGCCTGCAGCCCCTCCGTCGGGTCCCAAATCTATTATCCAATCCGCCGATTTAGCCACGTGCATATTGTGCTCGATAATCAACGCGCTGTTGCCGTTGGCGATGATTTTGTTGAGCGAACTTAACAGCGTTGATATGTCGGCGGTATGGAGCCCGGTGGTCGGCTCGTCGAGAATGAACAGAGTATGGGCGTTGTTGGGCGAGGAGAGGAAGTAGGCGAGTTTCAGACGTTGGTTCTCACCTCCCGACAGGGTGGAGGAGGGCTGCCCCAGCGGCAGATAGCTCAACCCGACATCCATAAGCGGTTGCAACTTACGCGCTATCTTGTGCGCCTGCGAGTTCTCTTTATCTTCATTGAAGAATGTTATCGCATCCTCCACGGTCATCTCAAGTATGTCGTAGATGGTTTTCCCTTGATACAGCACATCGAGCACATCCTGCTTGAACCTTTTTCCGTGGCATGACTCGCACGGCACGATTATGTCTGCCATGAATTGCATCGGAATCGTCACCACACCCTCCCCTTTGCAATCTTCGCATCTTCCGCCTTCGGTGTTGAACGAGAAATAGGAGGGTGAGAAGTTCATTTGTTTCGCCAATGGTTGCTCGGAGTATAGTCGGCGTATCTCATCGTAAATCTTCAGATATGTCGCCGCATTGGAACGTGTGGAGGTTCCTATGGGGTCTTGGTCTATATACTCCACATTCCCAATCGTGGATATGTCGCCTGAGAGTGCCTTGAATGAGCCAGGCTTCCCGTCGGGTTCTCCGAGCCTCATTTTAAGCCCTTTGTAGAGAATGTCATGCACGAGTGTGGATTTGCCGCTTCCGCTGACTCCCGTCACCACGGTCATCACTCCCAAGGGTATCTCCACGGAGATGTTTTTTAGATTGTTCTCGCACGCGCCCTCTATCCGTATGCGCCTTTTCCAAGGGCGGCGCAGACGGGGTGTTTCTATTTGGCTGACTCCGGAGAGAAACGACAATGTTCGGGATTCGGGGTGACGTTGGGCGTTCTCCTTGCGCAGGGCCTCCTTGATATCCCCGGCGAATATAAGATTGCCGCCCAATGATCCTGCCCCCGGACCTATGTCGATGAGGTAGTCGGAGCTTCTCATAATCTCTTCGTCGTGTTCCACCACCACCAAAGTGTTGCCGATGTCGCGCAGACGCTTCAGCACGCTTATCAGCCGCTGTGTGTCGCGTGGATGGAGTCCTATGCTCGGCTCGTCAAGCACGTATAGCGACCCCACAAGCGCCGATCCGAGGGAGGTGGCGAGTTTTATGCGTTGGCTCTCGCCTCCGGAGAGTGTCGCCCAACCCCTCGACAGGGTGAGGTAGCCGAGTCCCACGTCATCGAGAAACATAAGTCGGTTGTTAAGCTCTTTCAGCAGGCGTGAGGCGATGAGCGCCTCCTGCGGCGTGAGCTTTATATTCTCAAAGAATATGCGTAGCTCTTTTATCGGCATTTGAAGAAGCTCTGTGATTGACTTATTGTTGATTTTCACATATTCCGTGTCAGGCTTAAGCCTGCTGCCGTGGCACGTGGGGCATATCGTGCGCCCGCGGTAGCGCGCTTTCAGCACGCGGTATTGTATCTTGTATTGGTTGGAGTCGACCCATTTGAAAAAGCCGTTGATTCCCTCCCATGCCCCTTTCCCGTGCCATAGTATGTTTTTCTCCTCTTTGTTTAGCTCGTTGTAGGGGGTGTGTATCGGAAATTTGATGTCCGTTGATAGGCGTATCAATTCTTGCTGACATTCGCTCATCTTTTCTCCGCGCCAGCATTGCACCGCGCCTTGGTAGATTGATAACGACTTGTCTGGAACCACAAGGTCTTCGCTGATGCCTAAGATGTTGCCATAACCCTCACACGTGTCGCACGCTCCGTAGGGATTGTTGAAATTGAACATCAAATCCGAGGGCTCGCGAAACACCATCCCGTCGCAGGCGAATCTCTTGGAATAGCTGTGTTCACGCACTTCGCCGTCGCCGCTCCATGTTTTTATGATACATTCGTCATGCCCCTCGTAGTATGCCGTTTCAATGGATTCCGTGAGTTGCGATTTGAGGTCGCTGTCATCACCTATCCTCATTCTGTCGATCAGAAGATTGTAGCCTTTGATGGAGGATAGCTCTTCGGCGATAACCTCGCTTATGTCTATGAATTCGCCATCCTTCTCCAGACGCGAGAAACCCACTTTGGTGTACACGTCAAGCTGTTCGTTGACGCTTCTGCCGTGCGCTATCTCGATAGGTGCCAACACGGCGATGCGGGTGCCCGGCTCAAAAAGCATCACGGAGTCCACGATATTGTCTATAGAATATTTCTTCACCTCATCTCCGGAGATGGGGGAGTAGGTGCGCCCTATACGCGCGTAGAGCATACGTAGGTAGTCGTAAATCTCGGTGGCGGTGCCTACGGTGCTTCGCGGATTGCGCGACCCCACTTTCTGCTCTATGGCTATGGCGGGGGGCAATCCTTTGATATAGTCACATTCAGGTTTGGGTATCCTCCCTAAAAATTGACGCGCGTATGCGGAGAGGCTCTCCACATAGCGCCGTTTACCCTCGGCGTACAGTGTGTCGAACGCTAATGATGATTTGCCGGAACCGCTGACTCCCGTGACCACCGCAAACACTCCGCGCGGTATCTTCAGTGAGATATTCTTTAGATTGTTGACCCTGGCGCCTTTGACTTCTATCTCTGAATGTGGCATAGCACAAATTAAATTAGGTGATTATTGTGGAAACCCCATGTATCTCTTTTAAGGCACATGGGGTATTTTGTAAATCGGTGTTTTGAACCATATAGGATTATTCCGGGAGGGCGCTTTGAATGTCGTCCCTGCATTGCTGCATCAGCACTTTCGTGTTGAAGCCCCTCTCCCCGGGGTATATCGGTTTGTGGATTGTGACTGTGATTGTGGTCGGAGTCACGTTAAACGTGGTGCGCGGCATCGCTTTGAAAGAACCGTCGATGGTGATCGGCACCACCGGAAGCTTGAACTCTCCGGCGAGCATGAACGCTCCGCGTTTGAACGGTATCATTTTGCCGTCCCAACTGCGCGACCCCTCGGGGAATATCACCACCGACATTCCGTTCTTAAGCCGTTTTTCCGCTTCGGCGATGGTCTCTTTTATCCCGGCGATGTTGGAATCATCCACGAACACATGTCCCGCTTTCTTGCAGCTGTAGCCCACAAGGGGTATCTTCTCAAGCGATTTCTTCATCAGCCATTTGAATTGATGGTTGAGGTATCCGTAAATTGCCCATATATCGAACGCCCCCTGGTGGTTGGCTACGAAAACATACGACACGTTCTTGTCGATGTTTTCCCTCCCTTTCACCTTAATCCTGACACACCACAGCGTACACATGATGCGCGACCAATAATGGGCGGGCCAATAGCCGAAGATTCTATGTCCACCGAGCGCGGTGCCGAATATTGTAAAAAAACATGTCAATATGGTCACAGCAAGTAGTATTGGCCCTGCTATGAGCCATTGGTAGATTCTGAATATTATTTTCACTAATATTTGTTTTTGTAGCTGTTTGGGATTAATGATAACCCCAAACAGCTATTTCTTTAATTAGTTAAAGCTACGGACTCCGGCACCTGTGGCAGAGTTCTCAAGCTCGGGAGCGATGAGCTTGTATCCCTTGCCGTGGATATTGATAATCTCGATGGTGGGATCCGGTTTCAAGTGTTTCCTCAACTTGGTGATGTAGACATCCATACTTCTCGCGTTGAAGTAGTTGTCATCGATCCAGATAGCTTTAAGCGCATAGTTCCTTTCGAGGATTTGGTTCACGTGGGAACATAGAAGGGCGAGCAGCTCCGACTCCTTGGTGGTGAGCTTGGTGGTCTTGTCGTTGGCGATGAGCACCTGCTTCTGGGTGTCGAATGTGAACTTGCCTATCTTGTACATTGTGATCTCACGGGCGGCTTTGCCTTTCACTCGGCGTAGGATCGCTCCGATTCTGAACACAAGCTCCTCCATGGAGAAGGGTTTGGTGATATAGTCGTCGGCACCAATCTTGAATCCCTCAAGCACATCCTCTTTCAAGGCTTTCGCAGTCAGGAAGATGATAGGCACTTCGCTATTCACGTTTCTAATTTCTTGAGCTAATGAGAAACCATCTTTCTTGGGCATCATCACGTCAAGAACACATAAATCATATTTACCTTTCAAAAAGGCTTTGTAGCCGGCTTCACCATCAGGATAAAGATCGGCGGAAAATCCCTTGGCTTGCAAGAACTCTCTGAGGAGCATGCCGAGATTCTCATCATCTTCGCAAAGAAGTATGTCTAATTTCTCATCCATCTTTTTATGGTTTTTATGTTAATATTCTATTCGTATTTAACTTTATAATGTTTTCATCCCTATATAAGTTCATTCCCATATAGGTTATCTCCTTTCTCTAATTCTCCTCGCTCCCTCCACCATTGTCGGAATCCCGGTCGGAATCCTGTCCGGATTTGTGGTCGGATATTATGGGGAGTGTGATGGAGAATGTGGTGCCTTTGCCGTACTCGCTGTCCACTTTGATGGTGCCTCCTATCTGATTTACCACTTGGCGGACGTAGGCGAGTCCTATTCCGAATCCTTTCACATCATGGCGGTTGCCGGTGGAGACGCGGTAGAACCTGTCGAATATGCGCTTCAGGTCATCCCTCTTGATGCCTACGCCGTTGTCGGCGACTTTTATCATCAGCATGTTCTCCCCCGTGTTTTCGGTGGTGATGTTTATATGGATAGGCTCCTCTTCTCTTTGATATTTAAGCGCGTTGTCAAGCAGATTGTAAATCACATTGGTGAAGTGCATTGTATCAACCACAACGTTGGCGTTCTCCGCATTCAGCTCGCAGGTGATGGATCCTCCCGATTTCTCCGCTCTGATTTTGAAGTTTTGCGCTATTCCGTCTATCACCTCGTTCGCATCCACATCCTTAAGGTTGATGTTGATTTGTGAGTTATCGAACATTGATAGCAACAAAACCCTCTCGGCGAGGAGACGCAGGCGTTTTGACTCCGTGGTGATCACTTGCGAAAGGTGCGACAGCATTGTCTGACTCTTGGGGAGGGAGGGGTCGCCGAGCATTTGCGCCGCCAGCGATATGGAGGTGATGGGGGTCTTTATTTCATGTGTCATATTGTTGATGAAGTCGTTCTTCATCTCCGTCAGTTTCTTCTGTCGGAATGCCAATATGATGGTGAAAAGGAACACAACCAGCAGCACTATCGTGAACGCGAGGGTGGGGATTATGAATCTCACCGAGCTGAAGATATAGCTGTCTTGAGTGGGGAACGACACCAACAATTTATAGCGAGACTCGCTGTTGGGGAAGATTACGATGGAGTAGACCTCGTCCGATTTTTTGTTGGTGAAGTCTTTCGTGGAATACACCAAGTGCCCCTGTTCCGTGGATACGGCGAACGCGAAGGGTATCTTCAATCCGAAGTTGGCTAATTCGCGGGTGAGGCATTTGCGCACCACCGTGGAATCCGCCCTTTGGCTAATCGGGCGCAAGTCCGATTCCTGCATGATGCACAGTATCACCTCGTTCAATAGTCCGCGCTGGTAGCGGTATTTGGTGATTAACGCGTCTTGCAGCTTTTTATAGCGTGCCGATAGTTTTTGCGACGACATGAAATCGTTGTCCTGCGACATGAAGCCATCTTTGCCCCCCAATTCCGTATCATCGGATGAGTAGTTCTCATAGAATGTGGCGTCCATAGCCTGAGCGTCCTGCTCAAGATAGTACATCGTCTCCTGACGCTCAAGATAGTTGCCTACCCCGAACATCGCTTTCATCACATTCTCCGAGAATTGCTCATGGCGCATATTGACCATCCGCTCGAGATACAATATTTGGAAATATAGTAACGTGCCGAACGTCAGCGCCATTATTATTGTGAGCAACCATATAGTTGATTTCTTCATTTTCTTTATATTTGATATTTATTAACTTCTTTATAGTTAACAATCTCATGCCTTGAAGTGTTCCTTTGCACTTCCATTTCGCTTGCAAATTTAATAATTAAATGTTAAATTAACAATTATCGCTTAACTTTTTTCGAAAAAAAGAGCCGATTCTTTGTAGAACCGGCTCTTTTTGGTTGTTTTGGGGCGTTTTTGTGCTTTTACACTGCTGAACGAATCACTCCGCGCTGGGAATTGTTCACGAAATCCACGATTTCATTCCTTAACGGATGTTCGGGGATTGTCTCCATGATTAGTTTCACGGCGTTGCTGACATTCAAGTCGCTGAGGTATAAAATCCTATATGTCTCCGCGATAATGTCGATATCCTCTTTGGAATATCCTCTGCGGTGAAGACCTACGGAGTTAAGTCCGACGTAGGAGATTGGCTCCCTCGCAGCTTTCACAAACGGCGGGATGTCTTTGTTCACAAGTGCTCCGCCCTGGAGCATGATCCCCTTGCCGAGATGGCAGAATTGGTGGATTAGGCTGCCGCCACCGATCACCGCGTTGTCGTCAATCACTACTTCTCCGGCGATTTGACAGGCGTTTGAGATGATGATATTGTTGCCCAACTTGCAGTCATGCGCTATGTGGTTGTATGCCATGATGAGACAGTTGCTCCCCACAATCGTTTCCTTCTTTGATGCGGTGCCGCGGTTGACGGTGACGCACTCCCTGATGGTGGTGCCGTCTCCGATGTATGCCACTGTCTCTTCCCCTTTGAATTTGAGGTCTTGGGGTATTCCGGCGATTACTGCTCCTGGAAATATCTTCACTCCGGAGCCTATTCTCGCTCCGGGGTATATGGTGACATTCCCGGCAATCTCCACGTTATCACCTATCTCTACGTTCTCGTAGATATTTGTGAAATTGCCAATCGTTACGTTGTTGCCGAGTTTTGCTTCCGGGTGAACGTAATATAGGGGTTGATTCATTGTGTTGATGTATTTGTTATTTGTTTTTGACGATTTGAGCCATGAACTCCGCCTCGGTCACGATCTTCTCACCCACGAAGGCGTAGCCTTTCACTACGGCGCATCCGCGGCGGATATCGGTCATTAGTGATACGCTGAGCAGCAAGGTGTTGCCCGGAACCACTTTTTGGCGGAACTTCACGTTGTCGATCTTCATGAAATATGTGGAATATTTCTCGGGATCCTCCACGGTGCTGAGTACGAGCACTCCGGCGGCTTGCGCCATAGCCTCCACGATGAGCACGCCCGGCATCACAGGCTCTTGGGGGAAGTGTCCCTGGAAGAAGGGCTCGTTGGCGGTGACATTCTTCACTGCCACGGCGTGTTTCTTATCCAATTCGATTATGTTGTCGATCAAAAGGAACGGATAGCGGTGGGGGAGAAGTCCTCTGATGCCGTTGATATCGTAGATAGGTGTCTGTCCGGGGTGGTAAAGGGGTGATTGAACCTCGTTGTGGCGCACCTCTTTGCGGAGCATACGGGCGAATTTATTGTTCACTGTGTGTCCGGGGCGGATAGCCACGACTCTTCCCTTCAACGGACGGCCTATAAGTGCCAAGTCTCCGATCACGTCCATCAGTTTGTGGCGTGCCGGTTCGTTGTCCCATTTGAGGGGGGTGGGGTTGATATAGCCTAATTTATCAAGCTTCATCTCCGGCATTCCGAGCAAGTCGCACAATTGTTTGATTTTGCCCTCTTCCGCCAATTGGTCGTAAATCACAATGGCGTTGTCTAAATCGCCACCCTTGATGAGGCCGTAGTTGAGAAGTGTCTCAATCTCGCGCACGAATACGAATGTGCGCGCGCTCGCAACCTCCGTTTTAAACAATGTGAGGTCGTCGAGGATGGCGAATTGGTTGGGGATTACCGGGGAGTTGTATTCCACCATTGTCTCAACGCTGAAATTGTCGTCGGGATAGATGGTGATCATGCTGCCGGTCTCTTTGTCGTGGTAGCATGTTTTCTGTTTTATTATGTAGAAATCCTTCTCTTGCTCTTGCTCTTCGGTGCCCACTTTCTCGATTTGTTCGATGAATTGGATACCGCTGCCGTCGAGAATAGGCATCTCCGGCCCGTTGATTTCGATGAGACAATTGTCGATTTGGGAAGCATAGAGGGCTGCCAACGCATGTTCGATGGTGCTGACTTTAACGTTGTTTTTGCCTATCACGGTATTACGTACGGTCTCAACCACGTTCTCAGCCACGGCGTCGATCACGGGTTGGTCTTCGAGGTCCACACGTTTGAATTTGTAGCCATGGTTGGCGGGTGCGGGGTTGAATGTCGCTGTGATATCAATACCTGAGTGAAGTCCTTTACCGGATACGGTGAAGGGTGCTTTTAATGTGAGCTGATTCATATCTAATTATTCTGATTTATCCTATTTCTTTTCAAAAAGTTTATCCAATTTCTTGATGTACACGAGATTTTTGGCGAATTGGCGCGCGTCTATCGCCGGGTAGCCGAGGAGCGTTTTGCCGTCGCCCACGTTGTTGGGGATGCCGGATTGCGCTCCTATGGTGTTGTGGTCGCCGATTTGGATATGTCCGGCGACTCCCACTTGCCCCGCCAATATGTTGTGGCTGCCGATCTTGGTGCTCCCGGCGACTCCCACTTGGGCGCATAGCACGTTGTCTTCGCCTATCTCCACATTGTGACCTATCTGAATGAGATTGTCGAGCTTGGTCCCTTTGTGTATGTGGGTGCTGCCGAAAGTGGCGCGGTCCACGGTGGTGTTGGCGCCAATCTCAATGTCGTCGTCAAGTACAACATTCCCGATTTGCGGTATCTTTTCGTACACTCCCTTTTCGTTGGGGGCGAAGCCGAAACCGTCGGCGCCGATCACCGATCCCGAATGGAGGATGCAGCGCGCTCCGATTTTGCACTCTTCGTATATTCTGACACCGGAACGGATGATGGTGTTTTCTCCGATCTCAACGTTCTCCCCAATGTATGTTTGGGGGTAAATCTTCGCTCCTTTGCCTATTTTGGCGCCTTTGGCGATGTAGGCGAACGCACCCACGTAGGCATCGTCGGGTATTTCAACCCCCTCTGCGATAAAGGAGGGTTGTTCGATTCCAACAGGGCTGGGCTTAAGCAGTTTCTCCGCCATGCGCATCAGTTCGGCGATGGTGGTGTAGGGGTCTTTCACTCTTATCAAAGAGGCGTGGATAGGATGTTCCAATACAAAATCCTCACCTACCAAAACCGCGGATGCTTTGGTGGTGTAGATAAATGGAGTGTATTTAGGGTTTGCCAAAAAGGTTATACTACCTTCGCCGGCAGTCTCTATTTGTCCAAAAGAATTGATTTTCACTGAGCTGTCACCCTCTATACGGGCTCCTATAGCTTCAGCCAAATCTTTTAGGGCTATTTCCATAATATTTCTTTAGGGCAGGGTCTTGTGTGATGCCTGCGTGTTAATATTGTGTTTTTGCATGAGGGCGATTTTACCCTATATCGTTGCAGTTTGCAAAGTTAGTGAATTTATTCGGAATAATGACACTTTTTTTTCACATATCTTCCGCTTTTGTTTTATATGTCTTCCTCTTTTCTTCCCTCTTATTTTGTGTCGTCGCCGCTTTAGCTTATGTCGGCGGTTTTAATCGCGGCGTTCTTTGCGCGACGCGTCTATGCGCAGCAGTATGAACAGGAGGAATGTGAATCCCCACAATGCGGAGCCTCCATAGCTGAAAAAGGGCAGAGGAATCCCTATCACAGGGCATAGTCCTATCACCATCCCCACATTCACTCCGAGGTGGAAGATGAGATATGAGACCACGCAGTAGGCGAAGACACGTCCGAATGCCGTCCGTTGCCGCTCCGCGATGGTTATCAGCCGGAGTATCAATGTCAGGAACAGTCCGAGCACTAAAGTGGTGCCCCAGAACCCCTCCTCCTCGCCTATGGTGCAGAAGATGAAATCGGTGTGCTGTTCCGGCACGTATTTGAGTTTCGTTTGTGTCCCATTGAGGAACCCTTTCCCTTCGATGCCGCCGGAGCCTATCGCAATCTTGGATTGGTGTACGTTGTATCCGGCGCCGCGGATGTCGTCCTCGATGCCCAACGCTACTTTGATACGTTTCTGCTGGTGGTCCTGAAGCACGGAGCTGAACACGTAGTTGACAGAGAACAGAAACAGAACCGAGGTCACGACAAAGCCTATCGTGATAAGGAATTTGTTGTATCTGTGTCGCAGCATGCCTATCGCCGTGTAGATGCACGCCAGTGAGATTATGGTGAGGAAATAGGCGAGTCCGTTCACTTCGATGCCGCACAATGCCAACACCGCCACTACCACTCCGCTACCGATGAAGCCGAGGATCACATTTCTCGCTATGATGATATCTTTGCAGTAGAACAGAAGCAGGAGTGAGAATAGCACTATGATAATCACGAACACCGTGAACTCTCCGGATTGGAGCCCCAAAATCAGAGGTGTGGTGAATTTCACGGATACCACGAAGTAAACAATGGCGGAGAGTATGGAGAAGAGAACCAAACCGCTCATTCCTTCGCGGTATAGCACGAAGACCAACGATATGTAGACCAGGGCGCTTCCCGTCTCCTTTTGCATCAGAATAAGGATGATAGGCACGAATATGAGCATCATGGCGCGCAGATAGTTGGAGGGCTTGCTATTGAGCACGAAGTTGTAGCTGCTGAACAGCTTCGCCAACGCGAGAGCGGTGGCGCATTTGCCGAACTCCGCGGGTTGCAGGCTCACAGGTCCGAAAACCAACCACGAACGCGACCCTTTAATGTCGGGAGCCACGAATATTGTCACTATCAGCAGTAGCAGCATCATCCCGTAGATGGGATATGCGTAGGTCTCGTAGACTCTGTAGTCCACCAACAGTAGCACGCACCCTATCACCAGCGATAATAGTATCCATGTGAATTGTTTACCTGAAAATTCCGCGAAATCAAACATACTCGCATTGTCGAAATCATAGCTCGCGGCATAGATGCTGATAGCTCCGAACACGACTAAAATTACGTATAGGATGATCGTGGTCCAATCCAGCGATTTGAATACGGACACATTCGCTTTATCTTTAGATAAATCTATCGCCATTGTGTTATGCTCCTTCTTTTATATTGTTTTGTTATCCTCCGCGGTTTTACCCGTTTTGTTGTTTTTCTTCTTGGGCGTGCGCTTTTTATCCACCGACTGATATGTCTTGGCGTTCTTCATGCGCTCTTCCACACCTTTGCGAGCGGCGGATATTTCGCCATTCAAGTATTTCTCTATCATGAGACTCCCTATGGGGACTCCGTAGGTGGCTCCGAATCCCGCGGTCTCCACAAAGACGCATATTGCGATTTTGGGATTGTTCATCGGTGCGAATCCCATGAATACGGAGTGGTCGGGACCGTGGGGGTTTTGTGAGGTTCCGGTTTTGCCGCACACCTCGATGCCGGGGAGGTTCGCACCGCGGCAGGTGCCGCCGAGAACCGCCTGGCGCATACCCTCAACTATGAGATTGTAGTATTGACGTTTTACTTTCGTGTAGTTTTTCTTCCTGTATTTCTCATCGAGGAGGGTGTCTTGCACCTCTTTCACCACGTGTGGGGCGATATAGTAGCCCCTGTTGGCTATCGTCGACGCGAGGTTGGCGATCTGGAGCGGAGTGGCGAGCACTTCTCCCTGTCCTATGGAGATGGATATGATGCTGTTGGCGCTCCAGTTCATCCCCTTGTGCGCTTTGCTGTAGTATTCGGGGTTAGGAATGAATCCGCGGCTCTCTCCGGGAATGTCGATTCCCAATTTGTAGCCGTAGCCCATGCTCACCATGTAGTCTTTCCATTTCTCAAGTTGGTTGTACGACTTGGTGCCGCGCTTGTCGATCATATTCTTGAACCCCCAGCAGAAATAGGCGTTGCAGGAGGTGGCGATCGCGGGGCGCAGGGCGATGGGGGAGGCGTGTGAGTGGCAACCCACTTTGATTCTGTTGATGTAGCCGTGGTGGCACGGATAGGTGGTGGAGGGGGTCACGACTCCCTCTTGCAGGAATATGAGCCCCTGGGTTGGCTTAAATGTCGAACCGGGGGGATACGCTGCCTGCACGGCTCTGTTGAATAGGGGCTTAAGCGGATTGCGCGACAGCGACATATAGTTTTTGCCGCGGTCCTTGCCCAAGAGCATGGAGGGATCGTAGTTGGGGGAGGTCACAAGCGCGAGCACCTCTCCGGTGGAGGGCTCTATCGCCACGATAGCCCCGGATTTGCCGCGCATCAATTCCTCTCCGAACTCTTGAAGGGAGAAGTCGATGCCCAGGGTGAGGTTCCTTCCGGAGATGGGGTCTTTGTCATGGATGCCGTTCTCGTACGACCCTTTGAGTCGTCCGCGCGCGTCTTTCATGAATATCTGCACACCTTTGATGCCGCGCAGTTGCTTTTCGTAGCTTTTCTCGATGCCCATGTCGCCGGTGTAGTCGCCGGCGCGGTAGTAGTGGTCTTTCTCCACATCCTCCGCCGACACCTCGCGTATGTTGCCGAGAATGTTGGCCCCCGCTGTGGTGGCGTATTGGCGGATGGAGCGTTGGTTGATGAAGAACCCGGGGAAGAGGTAGAGCTTCTCTTGCAAACGTCCGTAGTCCTCAAGGGAGAGGTGTGACAGCAATTTCTGTGGTGTGTACGATGAGTAGCCCGGATTATGGCGCGTATCCTTCATATCTTGCCATTTCTCTTGAAACGTGGCGTTGTCAATCTTCAGGATATTGCATAGTGCCAAGGTGTCGAAATCTCCGGCATCTTTCGGTGTCACCATTAAATCGTATGCCGGTTGGTTGAACACTATCAATTCTCCGTTGCGGTCGTAGACCAATCCTCTGACGGGATACATCACCCTCTTAAGGAAGGCGTTGCTGTCTGCGTTCTCCTTGTATGTCGGGTCGCCCACTTGCAGCGTGAACAGACGGATGACATAGATGGCGACTATCACGCTTATGAAGCCGCCGATCACATATTTCCTTTTCTCTAAGTTATAATCTTTTCTCACGTTTCGACATTAGAAAACTGTCAACACACAATAACACCATAAAAGTGAGAAGCGCACTTGATATGGAACATAATGCTATCTCCGCCAGATTGTTGAATGAGAAATATTCGATGGCGAAGACCAACACAGAATACACAAGCGTCATGGTGAACAGATACTTGCTATATATCCATATTCCCAATGTGGAGATGGATGGGATTATCTCGTTCAGCGTTTCGTCATGCTGGCAATACGAAAATATTATCGGACGCTTGATGACGGAGAGGATGGTGCATGCGAGGGTGTTCAGCCCCAACGTGTCGGAGAAGATATCCACGCACAATCCCATGAGAAACGCGAACGTCATCACATAGTTTATATTCACCCCTAAAGACATACGTATGATGAAGTAGATGAATATCAAGGGTGTGGCGCAGTTGAAGAGCATTATATGGTTGCATATTACCACCTGACACAGCAGCAGCACTATAAAAAGCACCGTCATATTAATCACGTATCTTGCCATATTCTACTCCTTTGCGTCGAATGTCTCCAATGAGTCGAGTTCCGACTTGTAAATATCTTTAATCACCCACACTCTTTCAAGCTTGTCGAAGTCGGGGAGGAGCTTGACTTTGAGCGTGTAGAAGTTGTCGCCGGCGCCCTTCACGCGTCCGATAACTTTCCCGATGGGTATCCCTTCGGGGAAGGTGGTGGAGAATCCAGACGACACTATCATATCCCCTTTTTTGTATTTCGCATGACGCGGAAGCTCGCCCATGTATGCCACTTCCGGATTCCCTTGTTGCCATGTGAGGGAGCCGATATAGCTGGTTCCCTTGATTTTGACCGAGAATTGCTGTCCGTCGTTGAGCACAGAGATCACGCGTGCCGAGTTGGGTCCGCACACGTTCACTATCCCCACCATTCCCTGGTGGCTGATCACTCCCATGCCGGGCTTGATGCCGTGGTTGGAGCCTTTGTTTATTGTGAAGTAGTTGTGCTTGTGGAGCACGCTGTTGTTGAGCACCGTGGCGACGATATAGCTGAATCTGTCTGCCTGGGGTATATGAGAAACGCTGTCAGGGAATCTCTCCTTGACAGCTAACAATTCACCTTTTAATCGAAGCACCTCCGCGCTTAGGTCGGCGTTCTGTCTCTCTAATTGCGCGTTCGCTTCTTTTAGTCCAACATAACCTGTGATTTCGCTTTTTGCTCCGTTTACCGTGGTACAAACAGTATTTGCAGATGAAAGATAATATGATTGCTGGTAATCGTTGTAATTAAACAGCATCATGCAGCTTACCACGATATAGAGCAAAAAGAGGAACCACGAGTTATATCTTATTAAAAAATTTAATACATTCCGCATGGGCTATGACTTTGAATGTTGTCTCTACGACATTCAGAGTGTCATTGTTTATTTGCTTATCGAATCAAGAATGAGAATTTGTTGATATTCTTCAAAGCTACGCCGGTGCCCACCGCCACTGCGTGCAACGGATCCTCGGCGACCTTAAATTCGATACCGATTTTGTCGGTGAATCTCTTGTCGAGACCACGCAAAAGTGCTCCGCCGCCAGCCAAATAGATACCATTGCGCATGATGTCGCTGAACAGCTCCGGCGGTGTCTGAAGCAATGCCGCTTTGATTGCGTCCTCCATCTTGGTAATGGTGCCCTCGATGCAGTGCGCTATCTCTTGGTACGACACCGGCACTGCCATGGGATCCGCGTTCATGCGGTTAGGCCCGTGCACGACGAAGTCCGCCGGCGGATTATCCAAATCGGTGAGAGCCGCGCCTACCTCTATCTTAATGCGTTCCGCCAATGTGGAACCCACCTTAAGGTTGTGTACTCGGCTCATATAGTCTTGGATATCGGAGGTAAGCTCGTTACCGGCGATACGGATACTCTTGTTTGTCACGATGCCGCCGAGGGAGATGACGGCGATCTCGGTGCTGCCGCCGCCTATGTCGACAATCATGTTGCCCTCCGGTGCCTCCACATCAAGTCCGATGCCGAGAGCCGCCGCCATAGGCTCATAAATCATATATACGTCGCGTCCGCCGGCGTGCTCGCTGGAGTCGCGCACCGCACGTATCTCCACCTCGGTGGATCCCGAAGGTATGCACACCACCATGCGTAGGGAGGGGGAGAACCATCTGCGTTTGGAACTTACCATTTTGACCATGCCGCGGATCATCTGCTCGGCGGCGTTGAAGTCGGCGATCACTCCGTCGATCATCGGACGGATTGTGCGGATGCCGGGAGGCTCTTTCCCCTCCATTTGGTGCGCTTGTGTTCCTACCGCCAAGAGCTTGTCTGTCTTTGTCTCTATAGCGACAACAGACGGCTCGTCCACGACGATTTTGTCGTTATGTATTATAATGGAGTTGGCGGTGCCAAGGTCCATTGCTATTTCCTGTGTAAATGAAAATAATCCCATAAGCTTCTGGGTTAATATTAAATTAGTTCTTTTCTTTTAGTGTTTGAAGTGTCGGATGCCGGTTGTCACCATGGCCATGCCATGTTTGTCGCAGAACTCCACGGACTCTCCGTCACGGATAGATCCTCCCGGGTGTATCACTCCGCGTACTCCGACCTTATATGCCGCTTCCACACAGTCGGCGAAGGGGAAGAAAGCGTCCGACGACATTACAGCGCCTTCCAAATCTCTTCCGGCGGCTTGCGCTCTCTCTATGGCGTGGCGCAGAGAGTCGATGCGGCTCACCTGTCCCATGCCGGCTCCGAGCAGCTTGCCATCTTTCAGTAGCACAATAGCGTTGCTCTTATAATGTTTCACCAAGATGTTCGCCATCTTGAGGTCTTTCTTCATCGCTTCTGTGGGAGCCACTTTAGTCACAACTTTGTAGTCGGAAGTGTCCTCCACATTCATATCGCTCCCTTCGCATAGATAGCCGTTGAGGGCGCTTCTCACTCTCAATTTAGGCAATGCGTAGGAGTTCGCTTTGAGGATGATGCGGTTTTTCTTCTTTTTGAGAATCTGAAGCGCGTCTTCGCTGAAATCGGGGGCGATCACCACTTCGAAGAATATTTTGTCCATCTCCGTCGCGGTGGCTTCGTCAATGGCTCTGTTGGAGATAATCACACCTCCGAATGCGGAGATGGGGTCGCACTCCAACGCCGCTCTCCACGCCTCCGTCAAGTTCGGGTCGGATGCTATGCCGCAGGCATTGTTGTGTTTGAGAATGGCGATTGTGGTGTCGTCGAAATCATTGATGAGCGCCACGGCGGCATCAATGTCCAATATGTTGTTGTAGGAAATCTCCTTGCCATGAAGTTGTGTCATCATGTCGTTGAAGTTTCCAAAGAATATACCTTTCTGATGGGGATTCTCGCCATATCTCAGGTGCATCGCCGGGGATGCCTCCACTCTCAATGCGGATAATTCATCTCCGTCGAAGTAGTTGAAGATGGCGCTGTCGTAGGCTGACGACACTGCGAACGCGTCTCTCGCAAATTGACGGCGTTGCTCAAGGGTTGTCTCCACACCATGCTCAAGAATCTCTGTGAGCGGCGCGTATTGCGCTTTGGATGCCACAATCACAACGTCGTTGAAATTCTTCGCCGCGGCGCGTATGAGTGAGATGCCGCCTATGTCGATTTTCTCAATGATGTCGGCTTCGCTTGCCCTTGATGCGACTGTGTCAACAAAGGGATACAAGTCTACAATCACCAAGTCTATCTCAGGAATGTCGTATTTAGCTATTTGTGCCTGATCCTCGGAAAGTTCGCGGCGGTTGAGGATTCCTCCGAACACTTTCGGATGCAATGTCTTAACTCGTCCGCCTAAGATGGAGGGGTAGCCTGTCAAATCTTCCACTGCCGCACATGTGTAACCAAGTGATTCTATGAATTGGCGTGTGCCGCCTGTTGAAAGAAACTCTACTCCGTTGGATCCCAATAAATTAATTATTTTATCAAGTCCATCTTTGTGATACACTGAAACTAACGCTCGTTTAATCTTTTTTGTCTCCATCTTTTTTCGATTATATTTGCGACAAAATTAGTCATTTTTCGTAACCTACGCAAGTGATTTGCCTATTACGATGTTTTATTTCCATTTTCATTCTGATAGGGTCGTTGCTCGGATTGCTGATTGGCGCGTTGCTCCGGGCTTTGTTTCGGGCGGTGTACAAAGCGGCGTGGGGCGTTCCCTTTGTCTTGCTGTGCGTTGCCGGATTTACGTCTGCCATGTCTCCTGCTTGGGTTGCCGTTTCTGTTTCCGTTGACCTCATTCCTACGTCCGCCGTTCTCATTCCTGTGTCCGCTGTTGCCGTTTCTGTTTCCGCCGTTTCCACGGTTGTGTCCCTGCTGACGCGGGGCTTTGTGGCTTCGGTCGAACGACGACAGACTCTCGATAATCTCTATCTCTTTGCCGAGGAAACGCTCTATGCGTGTCCATCTGAACATATCTTCGGGGGATACGAATGTTATGGCGCGTCCGTCGTTGCCGGCGCGCGCCGTGCGTCCGATTCTGTGAACATATTCCTCACCTTCGCGGGGGACATCGTAGTTTATCACCACTCTGATATCGTCCACATCAATGCCGCGCGCCACTATGTCGGTGGCGACAAGCAGACGGATACGTCCCGATTTAAATCCGAGCATCACCTCGTCGCGTTCGGCTTGGCTCAAATCGGAGTGCATCTCAGCCACTTCGTGCTTCATGCGTTTGAGCGTGGCGGTGAGCTCTTTCACTTTCTGTTTTGACGATGCGAATATGATGGTGCGTTCCGCAAGAGTGCCGTCGGAGAAGAGCTGCTTGATCACTTCGATTTTCGCTCCTTCATAGCACATCACTATCTGTTGGCAGATATTGTCGGCGGGGCGCGACACTGCTATCTGTATCTGTGCCGGATTCTGGAGTATGCTTCCAGCCAACTTCTTTATCTTCGGCGGCATAGTGGCTGAGAACATTATCGTTTGTCGGTTTTTAGGCAGATATGACTCAATTTTCATGATGTCTTCATAGAAGCCCATGTCGAGCATCCTGTCGGCTTCATCGAGGATGAAGAACGACACTTTCGACAAATCCACGTATCCCATGTTGAGATGGGAGATTAACCGTCCCGGCGTGGAAATCACTATGTCGGCGCCCATTTTAAGTCCTTGACGTTGCTGGGCGAATTGAGGCCCGTCGTTGCCGCCGTACACGGCGATGCTGCTTATCGGGAGAAAGTAGCTGAATCCCTGGAGCTGTTCATCTATCTGTTTCGCCAACTCCCTTGTGGGTGCCATTATCAGACAATTGATGGCATCGGTGGGGTAGTCCCCCTCCGACAACGCATTTAGCACCGGCAATAAGAATGCCGCGGTCTTTCCTGTTCCTGTTTGTGCCACACCTATTAAGTCCCGTCCATCCAATAATGGTGGTATTGCTTGCTCCTGAATCGGTGTGCATTCGGAGAAGCGCATTGAATCGAGTGCGTCGAGCACTTGATCATTTAGTGCGAGGTCATAAAATTCCATCTTAATGCAAAATTACAAAAAAAAGCCGATTCAATATAGAATCGGCTCTCTTTTTACAATATTCCTAATTAAAACCTTATGATGCGTACTGTTTTATCTCAGACGGAGATATGAATAACCGAACCTTTCGGCGGCGGCTCTGTCAAGCTCCTCTCTGAACTCGGGGGCGGCGATGCTGATCATCAGTTTGGCGCGCTCCGGAAGACTCTTGCCTCTGAGGTCCACAATGCCGTTTTCGGTGGCGATGTAGTTCGTCTGGAAACGCGTGGTCACCACTCCCGCTCCGGGGGTGAGCACCGGCTTGATCTTGTTGGCTCCCTTGTTGGTGGTGGATAGCATCGCCAAGAACGACAAGCCACCCTCACTGCGCGACGAGCCATACACAAAGTCATGCTGTCCGCCGATGCCGGAGAATATTTTGGTGCCTATGGAGTCGGCGCACACCTGTCCGGTGAGGTCTATCTCCAAGCATGAGTTGATCGACACCACTTTCGGATTCTGTCCGATTACGAAAGGATCGTTGGTCCATGCCACATCCTTTATGACTATCTCTTTGTTGTAGTCCATATAGTCGTAAAGTTTGCGTGAACCTAACGCCAACGACGCCACTGAGATGCCGGGCATCACTTTCTTGAGGCTGTTGTCAATCACGCCCTTCTCCAGCAATGGCAGCACTCCGTCGGTCATCGCTTCGGTGTGGAGTCCGAGGTGCTTATGGTTCTCAAGGGCCCTTATCACGGCATTGGGGATGCCGCCCACTCCGATTTGGAGTGTGGCTCCGTCGGGGATATGCTCCGCAATGAAGTTTCCTATCTTTATCTCTTTCTCCGTGGGTACGGCGGTGGGTACCTCCACAAGGGGATCGTCCACCTCCACTGCCGCCGCCAATTTGGAGACGTGGATCATCGCGTCGCCATAAGAGAATGGCATCTGCTTGTTGATCTGCGCTATGACTTTATCGGCGCATTCCACCGCCGACACCGCCAAGTCGGCGGATATGCCGTAAGACACATATCCCTCCTCGTTCGGCTCGCTACAGTTGATGAGCGCCACATCCACTTTGCATGTTCCATCGCGGAATAATTGAGGCACTTCGCCAAGGAAACGGGGTGTGGTGACACCATAGCCCTCCTCAATCCATTTCCTCACAGAATTGCTTACGAAGAAGCTGTTGACGAGGAAAGACTCTTTGTATTCCGGCTTGCAATAGGGGGCTGGCCCTTTGCATACGGCGAAGGCTTGATAAAGTGTCACATTGCGCAACTCGTTGCCGCGGTCGGCAAGTGCTTGCAATAATATTTCGGGCACTGATGTGCTGCCTTGAATATAGACGTGGTCGTTGCTGTTGATCAGTTTGACCGCTTCGCCGGCAGACACATACTTAACTTTATTTGTGCTCATTATGGAACGCTTTTAATCTATTATTTAGTAGTGTGAATTTGTCGTTGTCACTTAGCATGGAGACGCATACGCGTATGCCCGCTTGTTTACTTCCCGTGCCGGGGAGGGAGATGGCTGCCACGCCGTAGCGCATAAGCTCGCGTTGCAGTGTTTCGCTGTCCATCCCGGGGTAGCCGGCGGTAAAGAAGAATCCATCACCGATGGGGGAGTCCCCATCCATGGAATACACGATATGGAATCCGTTGTCGAGAAACGCTTTTTTAGCCAACGTGCCGCGGTGTCCGTACTCTTTGCATATCTCCACGAAGTTTAGCTCACCTCTCACGGCGGCTTCCATCATGGCTGCCAACGCGTATTGCGCGCTGTGGGCAGTGCCCGACGATGCGGCGTAGAGTACGCCGAACACGTATGCGTCCAAGAATGTGGGCGCATTGTAGAAGTCCTCAAGGGCTTTGAACTTGCGCGACGCGACTTTCTCTCCCATGCAGACGATGGCGATTCTTTGTCCGGCGTAGCTGAATATCTTTGATCCGGAGATCATCAATATGTAGTTGTCGGTGTAGTTTGCCACGGAGGGGATGAAAGGCGCTTGGTTGGGGTGTGAGAAATCTGTGCGGAAGTCCATGCCGAGGTAGGCGAGGTCTTCAAGCACTATGGCGTCGTATTTCGTTGCCAGACGTCCCACTATTTCAAGCTCCTTGTCAGTGAGGTTGGTCCATGCCGGATTGTTGGGGTTCCCATAGATGAGGGCTGTGACGTTCCCTTGCTTAAGGAAACTCTCAAGCTCCGCCTCCATCTTCTCGCCGCGGTAGTTATAGATGTCGAATGAAGCTTGCTTCAGTCCAATCACTTTAGCTTGTGTGGCTTGTGCCGGGAATCCGGGATTGAGGAATAGAATAGTGTCCTTTTGGGGGTCGCGTTGCTTGAGCAGTGTCATGAGGGTGAAACTCCCTTGCATTGATCCCACGGTGGGAATGACTCCTTTGGAGGGTACGTCCACATTCAAGAAGGCTTTGACGAATTTCTTGCCCGCCTCTTTGAGCGCCGGAAGTCCCTCAATGCTCGGATATTTATTCGCGATGCCGCTTTCGAGGGCCTCGATTTCGGCTTTCACTCCTAATTGCACTGCCGGAAGCCCCGGGTTTCCTATCTCAAGATGGATCACCGGTTCCCCGGCGATTTGCTCCAAATTGTTGGCGATGGATACTGTTTGACGTATTGTGGCATCGATGATGTGTGTCACTCCACGTGAGGCTAACGCTTCCTCAAGTTGCTGTTGCGTTATAGGAAACATATCTATTTCTTAGCTAATAAGTCTTTGGTGTATTGCAATCCGGCGCGGAACGCTTTGATGTTCATCTCCACGATGTTCTCGCCTTTGGCTCCGAACACTATTTTGATGCCCTCCTCGATTTTCTCCTCTTCGAGTTCGATGAAGGGTGCCGCGGCTCCGAGAAGCACCATGTTGGATGTTCTTGCTGAAGCCACCTCTTTGGCGAGGGCCTCCATGTCGAATGCGATCACGTTGGGGTATTTGTTCAACTCCTCCATCACCTTGTCAAGCTCCGGATAGTTGGGTATGTTGACGAAGGGAAGGGTGGAGGTCACTATCCATCCCGATTTTTTAAGATAGGGGAGATAGCGCAACGACTCCATGGGTTCCAAGGACACTATCAAGTCGGCTCCTTGCTCGGGGATGAGGTCGGAGGCGATGGGATTGCTGCTGATGCGGAGGTTGGATTGCACGTCACCGCCGCGTTGGCTCATGCCGTGTACCTCTGCTTGTTTGATATAGAGGTCCTCTTTAAGAGCTGCCGCTCCAAGGATGGTGGCTATGGATAGAATGCCTTGACCTCCTACGCCTGCTAAAACGATATCTGTTTTCATGGTGTTTTCTTATTTCTTTTTGCTCGCGTGGCGGCGTGCTGTTTGAATACATTCTCTGCGTGACACGATGATTGAACATCCGGGATAATCAATCTCCTCCTTGAACAAGCGCATCATGTCGTTGTAGTTCTTCGGAAGGGAGTCTATCGTCTTCACGTGTGCCGGGTCGGCCCCCAATCCGAGGCATATATCCTCAAGTTTGCCGGTGCCCTGTGAATCCTGTCCTCCGGTCATGCCGGTGGTGAGGTTGTCGGAGATGATAAGCACCATGTTGGTGTTCTCGTTGATGGCGTCGAGCAAGCCCGTCATGCCGGAGTGGGTGAATGTGGAGTCACCGATGATTGCCACTGATGGGTGTTGTCCGGCATCGGCGGCGCCTTTGGCGAGGGTGATGGAAGCGCCCATGTCCACGCAGGTGTCAATCGCATTGAACGGTGAGAGCCATCCTAAGGTGTAGCAGCCTATGTCGCCGAACACTTTGGGTGAGTTGTACTCCTTGAGCGTGTCAATCAATGCGTGGTACACATCTCTGTGGCCGCAGCCCTGGCACAATGCCGGCGGACGCATTGCCACGATCTCGGGAATAGCGGGGGAGGTCTCTTTCTTCAGTCCGTTCATCGCCGGTTTCACTTTCAGCAGACCCTCCCTTACGAGGTCGGGAGTGAGTTCGCCGGTGCGGGGCAGGGTGCCGTCGAGTTTGCCGTAGAGGTTCTCTCTGAGGTTGAACTCTCCGCGTAGACGGTCTTCGATAAAGGGTTGTCCCTCCTCAATCACCATCACCGCCTCAGATTCCTTCCTCAATTTATTAAGAAGATTGGTGGGCAACGGGTATTGGGAAATCTTCAGCACGGTGAACGGACATCCGTCGGGGAAAACCTCCATCAGATAGTTGTAGGCGATGCCGGAAACTACTATGCCGAGTGATTTGTCGGTGCCCTCCATATATTTATTATAAGGTGAGGTCTCCGCTTCGGCGCGAAGGAGTTCGTAGTCCTTGATAAGTTGTTTGTATCTTACGCGGGAGTTGCCGGGCATCAAAACCCACTGGCGCGGATTCTCCGGATAAGATAGTTCATTTTCAGGTAATGGTGTGTCATTCACTTCAACCACTGCTCTGGAGTGGCTCAAGCGAGTAACAAAACGCAACATCACAGGGATTTTGTACTTCTCCGACAATGCGAAGCCGTGGCGCGCCATGTCGTAAGCCTCTTGTTGGCTCGACGGCTCAAGCGCGGGCATCAATGCGAAGTTGGCATAGAAACGTGAATCCTGCTCGTTTTGAGAGGAGTGCATCGAGGGGTCGTCGGCGGATACTACGATCATGCCGCCGTTGGCTCCCGTCATCGCCGAATTCACAAACGGATCGGCTGCCACGTTCAGACCTACGTGCTTGAAACATACGATGGAGCGTTTGCCGCAGAACGACATTCCTAACGCCTCTTCATACGCGGTCTTCTCGTTGCACGACCAACGCGAGTGAAGCTTGCGCTCACGCGCCAATGGAGAGTTTTGCACAAATTCTGTGATCTCTGTTGAGGGGGTACCCGGATATGCATAGGCGCCGGACAATCCCGCATCTATACATCCCAAAGCGAATGCTTCGTCTCCGAGCAATAGTCGTTTTGTTTTCATTGTATATTAGATCTAAATATTTTAGTTTATCTGCTGCAAATATACGTACTATATTGTGATTGTGCAAGAATTTCGGGCTTTTTAACCTAAAATTCTGTCTTTATTCCACACATTTGCCCGTAAATCAGGGGTTTCACGCCTATTTTGCTTACTTTATTACATTTTTTGCCTTTCGCTTCAAATTTTTTTTGTAACTTTACCCGCAGTAAGCAGATTTAAAGCATGAACCTTATGCCGACTTAATACCAAGTTGAACTTTTATGCTTTGCATTGATAATACATTAAAACAAATTATAATGAAAAGACTAATCTATTTCCTTCTCCTGTTGGTGGGACTGGTGAGCTTTAAAGCTTCCGCCGGACCCGTCGATTGGACTGCCGAAATCAAAAATTCCGGTACCGAAAACCCAGTAGTGGTGATTAGTGCTACTATTGCTCCGGGTTATCATCTCTACGCACCTTCCTCTCCGGAGGGTGGACCCGTACCCTTGCAGTTCTTCTTCGACGATCTTAAAGGTGTCTCCCTCTCCGGAAAACCGGTGGCGAATAAGAAATATTCTAAGGAGTACAACGACATCTTCGAGGTGGATGAACATTTCTTCACCGGGTCTGTGACATTCACTCAGAAGTTGAAACCCACCGCCGAGAAGTTCTCGCTCAAGATTGAGCTTAAAGGTCAGGCTTGCGTGGATGGCGCTTGCATGCCGTTGAACTTCTCCAAGACGCTCTCCGGAACCGCCAAGCTCGCGGCTAAGGAGGAGGCTCCGGTTGAGGATAAGGCTGTCGACAACGCCGAGACTCCCGCCGAGGAGGTGGCTGAAGAGGCAGCCGTGGCTTCCACGGATAGTGTGGCTGCCACCGTATCTCCCGCCGGCAACGCCGATTTATGGGCTAACGTGGAATCGGAGTTCGATGCCGCTGAAGAGGATGCCACTGAGGATGCCAGCTTGATTTATATATTCATCGCCGGATTTATCGGCGGTCTTCTCGCTTTGGTCACTCCTTGCGTTTGGCCTATGATTCCTATGACCATGAGCTTCTTCTTGAAAAAGAAGAAGGGCTCGAAGAAGAATGCTGTCATGACAGCTTCCCTCTATGGTGTTTCCATCATTGTGATATATGTCTCGTTGGGATTGATTATCACTGCCTTGTTCGGCGCTTCCGCTCTGAATGATTTGGCGACCAACGCGATATTCAATATCATCTTCTTCGCTTTGTTGGTTTTGTTTGCAATATCTTTCTTGGGCGGTTTCGAGCTTACGCTCCCCGCTTCATGGACAAACAAGATGGATTCACGCGTGGATGCCACCACAGGATTCCTCTCCTTGTTCTTCATGGCGTTCACCCTTGTTTTGGTCTCATTCTCCTGCACGGGTCCTATCATCGGAACCCTCTTGGTGGAGGCCGCGTCCACCAACAATTTCCTCTCCCCGTCGATTGGAATGTTCGGCTTCGCTCTCGCTTTAGCCCTTCCTTTCACTCTCTTCGCTTTGTTCCCCTCAGTGCTTAAGTCAATGCCTAAGAGCGGCGGTTGGCTCAACAGCGTGAAAGTGGTGCTCGGTTTCCTTGAACTCGCTTTGGCGCTTAAGTTCCTCTCCGTTGCCGACCTCGCCTACGGATGGCGCATTCTCGACAGAGAGGTGTTCCTCTCTCTCTGGATTGTGATTTTCGCTCTTCTTGGTGTTTATCTCCTCGGCAAAATCACATTCCCCCACGATGACAAAGTGGAGAAAATCGGCATCACTCGCTTTATGCTCGCATGCATAAGCCTTGCTTTCGCGGTATATATGATCCCCGGTCTTTGGGGCGCTCCTTTGAAATCCATTTCAGCGTTCGCTCCTCCGGCACACACTCAAGATTTCTCCTTGTTCGAGGGTGATGTCTCCGCACAGACTGATGATTACGAGCAGGGCATGGAGTTGGCGCGCAAGCTCAACAAACCTGTGCTTATCGACTTCTCCGGTCATGGTTGCGTGAACTGCCGTAAGATGGAGGCTGCCGTGTGGACAGATACTAAGGTGAAAGATATGATCGACAATGATTACGTATTGATCACTCTTATGGTGGATGAGAAGCAGAGCCTTCCCGAGCCTATCGAGGTTACGGAACGTGACGGCACAGTCCGCAAACTCCGCACCGTAGGTGACAAGTGGAGCTATCTGCAACGCTATAAATTCGGTGCTAACGCCCAGCCTTACCACGTGCTTGTGGATAACGACGGTCATCCGTTGGCTGCGCCTTACACTTACGATGAGAATGTGGATAAGTATATCAAGTTCCTCGAAAGCGGCTTAAAACGTTACAATAAATAATATCGGTACACTGTATTTTTTTTGAGGGGCGTGCTTCCGTGTGAAGCGCGCCTCTTTCTTATTCAGTGAAGCGTGCCTCTTATTCAACGACGAGTCCCTTTCTAATTCAATAAAAAGCACTATCTTTGCATAATAAACAAACGTTAGAATATTCTATAAACAATGGACAAAATTGTATTTATAACAGGCGCAAGCAGCGGCATAGGTGCCGGATGTGCCAGAAAATTCGCATCCGAGGGCGCTCGCCTGATTCTTAATGCCCGTAATACGGAAAAACTTAATAGCATCAAAGAGGAGGTGGAGAACAAGTACAACGCCAAGGTGTATCTCCTTCCTTTCGATGTGCGATGCCGTGAGTCGGCGAAGAAAGCGCTGGAATCCCTCCCCGAGGAATGGAAAGCCATTGATGTGTTGATTAACAACGCCGGACTTGTGATCGGTGTGGATAAAGAGCACGAAGGCTCCCTTGATGAATGGGATATTGTGATAGACACGAACATCAAATCATTGCTGGCGATGACACGTATGGTGGTTCCCGGCATGGTGGAGCGTGGTCGCGGTCACATTATTAACATAGGAAGCATCGCCGGCGACGCGGCTTACGCGGGGGGCAGCGTTTATTGCGCCACCAAAGCGGCGGTGAAAGCCCTCTCCGATGGTTTGAGAATTGACCTTGTGGACACTCCGTTGCGCGTCACCAACATTAAGCCTGGTCTGGTGGAGACTAACTTCTCCGTGATCCGTTACCGCGGCGACAAGGATAAGGCGGACAATGTATATAAAGGTGTGAAACCCCTTACCGGCGATGATATCGCCGAAGCTGTATATTTCGCCGCTTCAGTTCCGGAGTATATGCAGGTGGCTGAAATGCTCGTGATGCCCACAAACCAAGCCACAGGCACTGTTGTTTATCGTAAATAATCACTTATGGATCAATTAATGTTGATCATAAACCCTATCTCGGGTACGTTCTCCAAGGATGGTCTTGGAGAGCGTATCCGCGACACTTTGTCGGCGGCGGACTATGCCGTGGATATACGTTACACCGAGGGTGTCGGCGATGCCACACGTTTGGCGCGCTATGCCGTGGACCACGACTACTATGCCGTGGTCGCGTGCGGCGGTGACGGCACCATCAATGAGACCGCCGCCGGATTATGCGGCTCCAAGGTGGCGTTGGGGATTGTCCCAGCCGGGTCTGGCAATGGCTTGGCGAGGCATATCGCAATTCCTATGGACCCGATGCTCTCCTTGGATATAATCATAGCGCGCGATATCATGGAGTGTGATTATGGTTTGGTCAACGGACGACCATTCTTCTGCACTTTCGGCGTGGGGTTCGACGCGGCTGTCTCCTCACGTTTCGCCAACGCCGACAGGCGAGGCAAGTTCACTTATCTTAAAAGTGCATTGGAGGAGTTTATCAACTATAAACCGCGTAACTACGATATTGAGATTGAAAATGAGCATATCAATCTCGATGCTTTCATCCTCACGTGCTGCAATGCTTCTCAGTTCGGCAACAATGCGTATATCTCCCCCACGGCCTCGATCACCGATGGATTCCTCGACATGGTGGTGATTCATAAAGCGTCGCAGTTCCGCACATTCCTATTGGGCTTTGACCTTATGGCGGGTGTGATAAACAATAATTCATTGACCACTTGCTCACATTTCACCAAGATGGTGATTAACCGCGAAGTTGATGAACCGGTGCATATCGACGGCGAAGTGGCGATGGTGGGCAGGCGGATAGAGGTGGAGTGTGTGCCGCATGGGCTGCGGCTCTTTGTGAAGAAGAACAAATCAAAATTCCGCCCCATAATCACTCCGGCGGAGTCTTTAATCAGCGATATACGTATCGGTGTGACTAATCTGCTCGACCGTGACTGATTATGCGCGGTAGGCGGAATCCCTTCTGTTTTAACGATAACGTTTTAATCTTGCAATCTTAATGTTACAATCGAATCGATATGTTGGACTTACTGATTCCCAAGTTTTAGAGAGTCGGAAGAAGTACGGATCCAACTTGCTTACCCCCTCAAAAAAAGAATCTGTGTGGAAGCTGTTCTTTGAAAAATTCAAGGAACCCCTCATTGTCATACTCCTGATAGCGGGAGGGATGTCCATCGGCATCTCTTTTTATGAGTACTTCGGCTTGGATAAAGGCTTGGAGGTCTTTTTTGAACCGATTGGAATATTCGTCGCGATAATATTGGCGACGGGATTATCTTTCTATTTTGAGCGTAAAGCGGATAAGGAATTTGCCATATTGAATCAAGTGAATGACGATGAGCCGGTGCAGGTGATTCGCAATGGCAACAACATTCAGATACCCAAAAAGGATGTGGTGGTGGGGGATATCCTCCTTCTGAACACCGGCGAAGAGGTCCCGGCGGATGCGGAGCTTTTGGAAGCTGTGTCGCTGACAATGGATGAGTCCACCCTCACCGGGGAGCCGTCATGCACCAAGACTGTGGTGGAGAGTGAATTTAACAGTGAGGACACTTTTCCCTCAAACCATGTGATGCGGGGCACTAAGGTCATGGAGGGCCATGGCGTGTGCCGCGTGTTTGCTGTGGGTGATTCCACGGAGAATGGAAAAGTGTTTGAGGCGGCGCAGATTGAGGATAATGTCAAGACCCCGCTTGACGAACAGTTCGACAGACTCGGAAAGGTGATTTCCGTGGCGAGCTATGTGATCGGAGGTCTTGTGATTCTTGGCAGGGTCATGATGTTTCTGCTGACCAAGGATTTTGTGCTTATAGACTTCATCACATATCTTCTTCAATCCTTTATGATTGCGGTGACATTGGTTGTGGTGTCGGTGCCGGAGGGGCTCCCCATGGCTGTCACGTTGAGTCTTGCGCTTTCTATGCGCCGTATGCTTAAAACAAATAATCTTGTGCGTAAGACGCATGCGTGTGAGACGATGGGTGCCACAACCGTGATATGTACCGATAAGACAGGCACGTTGACACAAAACCGTATGCAGGTGCGTGATGCTAATTTCTTCGGCGATGTCCCTAAGGGGATTATTGAAGAGGGTGTGGCGGTCAATAGCACCGCGCAGCTTGATATGTCGAATCCCGAGAAGCCCGCTGTCTTGGGTAATCCCACGGAGGGCGCTTTGATATTATGGCTTAGAGACAGGGGGGTGGATTATAAGGAGCTGAAAGGGAATGTGCGTGAGCTTGCGGAGATTCCTTTCTCTACAGAACGTAAATTTATGGCGTCCACTGTCGTTTCCTCCGATGGAAGGCGCAGATTATACGTGAAGGGCGCTCCGGAGATTCTCCTCGCCATGTGTGCGGAGATAGCCGGCGGAGTGACTAAGAAAGAGATAACCGATAGATTGACGGATTATCAGAATCAGGCCATGCGCACGTTGGGATTCGCCTATCAGGACTTGAACGATGATGAGTTAGGTATTGACCAACATACACTCACAGCTGATAATCTCATTTTTATAGGTGTGGTGGCTATCAGTGACCCTGTGCGCTCCGATGTGCCGGCCGCTGTCAAGGAGTGTATTGATGCCGGCATCAACATTAAGATTGTCACCGGCGACACCCCGAACACCGCTAAGGAGATTGGTAGGCAGATAGGGCTTTGGAAGAGTGAAGACACAGACAGAAATATCATCACCGGTCCGGAATTCGCCGCATTGAGCGACGCGGAGCTTGATGAGCGTGTCATGGACCTGAAGATTATAGCCCGTGCTCGTCCCATGGATAAAAAACGTCTTGTGGAGTCGCTCCAATCGAAAGGTCAGGTGGTGGCGGTCACCGGCGACGGCACCAACGACGCTCCGGCGCTTAAGGCGGCGCACGTGGGGCTGTCTATGGGCGACGGTACTTCCGTGGCTAAGGAGGCTTCGGATATAACCATAGTGGATAATTCATTCGCTTCGATAGGTAGGGCGGTGATGTGGGGCAGAAGTCTATTCCAAAACATTCGCCGGTTCATCCTTTTCCAAATGACTGTGAATGTGGCTGCATGTTTCATTGTGCTTGTAGGCGCTTTTGTAGGCACTGAATCCCCACTCTCCGTCACTCAAATGCTTTGGGTGAACCTTATTATGGATACTTTCGCCGCCATGGCGTTGTCTTCCCTTCCTCCCTCGAGTGCTGTGATGAAAGATAAACCGCGTAAGAAGTCGGATTTCATTATCAGCAAGCCGATGACCCGTTTCATCATTGGTGTGGGGGCTCTTTTCTTTGTCGTGCTCCTTGCTTTCCTCTTGATGCTACAGCGTGTGGACATTACATTTGATTCGGGAATACTCGGCATGACGCTCTCCGCGCTTCCCCATGAACTCTCCACCTATGAGTTGAGTCTCTTCTTCACAACTTTTGTTTTCCTCCAATTCTGGAACCTCTTCAACGCCCGCGCTTTCTTCTCCGGACGTTCCGCGTTCCATTTCAAGAATTGTTCGGAGTTCCTCATGATATTGACGCTGATCTTTGTGGGACAGATACTGATTGTCACTTTCGGACATCAGCTGTTTAATGTGGAGCCGCTATGCCTGGCGGATTGGACCATAATCATTCTTGCCACCTCTCCGGTGCTTATAATCGGTGAGCTTTGGCGTGCTTTGAAGAAGTAGGGCGACAGTAACTTAATATATGACAACAATTTGATATAGAAAAGTAACTTAATATAAGGTAGTAACTTAATATAATGTAATAACTTAATATAGATGATTTGATATGATAAAATCAATGATTTTGGCGGGATGCGGCGGTTTTGTCGGCACCTGTGGCAGATACCTTGTGGGGAAAATAGCTTCATCGCTGTATCTTGGAGTATTCCCTTTAGGCACGTTTATGGTTAATATCGTCGGTTGTTTTATCATAGGAGTGCTTTTTGGATTGTTGGAAAGGGGAAATGTGTTGAGCTCCAATGCGAATATGCTTTTAATCACGGGCTTTTGCGGTGGATTCACCACATTCTCCACTTTTGCCAACGATGCGTGGAATTTGGGTTCCAAAGGCTCGTTTGCCGTATCCATCGCTTATGTGGTGGCAAGCGTTATCCTTGGAATACTTATGGTGTGGCTCGGGCGGTGGCTACTCAAATAGAGTCATATTCCCTTAATATGGCTCTGACTCCTACTCCGAAACTCCATTTTTGACCTACAGATAAATATAGGTCGAAAAAAGGTAGCAAAAGGTAATAGAAAAGAAAGGGATGCGACGTGAAAATCGCATCCCTTAAATTATATGCTCTGTGTGTTATCTTAGAGATTCCTCAGAGCTTTCTTAGAGATTCTTTCTTAGAGCTTCGGACCTGCTGCAACGAGTGCTTTACCGGCTTCGTTAGTCTCGAATTTCTTGAAGTTCTTGATGAATCTCTCGGAAAGGTCTTTAGCTTTAGCTTCCCATTCTTTGGCGTCAGCGTAAGTGTCGCGGGGATCCAAGATTTTGGGATCTACTCCGGGGAGCTCGGTGGGAACTACGAAATCGAAGTAGGGGATAACCTTTGTGGGAGCTTTCTCGATCTCACCGCTCAAGATATCGTCGATGATACCACGGGTGTCGCGGATAGAGATACGTTTGCCTGTGCCGTTCCAACCGGTGTTTACCAAGTATGCTTTAGCACCGTTTTTCTCCATTTTCTTAACGAGCTCCTCTGCATATTTTGTGGGGTGCAATGAAAGGAATGCTGCACCGAAGCATGCGGAGAATGTGGGAGTAGGCTCTGTGATACCACGCTCAGTACCTGCCAATTTAGCGGTGAAGCCTGAGAGGAAGTAGT
>CAYQMV010000014.1:0-40922 GCA_964418705.1 uncultured Sangeribacter sp. | reverse complement strand
GAGCATCTGACTACGGATCAGAAGGTTACAGGTTTGAATCCTGTGCGAATCACCACTAAGGCTTCCGCTTCTGGAAGCCTTTTTTATTTCTCCTATATTTTCATTGTTTGGCTGTTGCTCTTTTGGCTATCCCTTTTTTTATTTGGAAAGTGTTTTTTTGTTTGGAAAATAGTTGGTGTATTAAATCTATTTGCTTAAATTTGCCACCATAATTAACCTAATACTGTTACTTGGTAACTGATATGATGATAGACCCTTTACGTGATTTTGATACGATCACGCTTGGCGAGATGCAGAGTGTGAGACTTATGAACCGTATTGATACAAAGTATGTGGCTACGATGTCGCAATTGCGTTCCTTGCTCGCCATGGCGGGTAAGGACTACCGCGTGCAATGCATTGACGGTGAGGTGATAGCTCCGTACCACACCCTTTATTTCGATACCGATGATTTTGATATGTACATGGCGCACCTTCATGGTAAGAAACGCCGTCAGAAGGTGCGTATCCGTGAGTATGTGGCTTCGGGGCTCTCTTTTCTCGAAGTGAAACGGAAGAACAACAAGGGGCGTACAGACAAAAAACGCATTGAGTGCGCCGACTTCGGGAGTGACGCTTCCGCGAAATTCATTGATGGCAATTGTGTCTACAACTACGCCGACCTCCGCGGACGCATAGAGAATAATTTCAGCCGCATCACCCTTGTCAATAGAAATAAAACGGAGCGCGTGACCATTGATCTTGCGTTGCGTTTCCATAATCTTCGGACCGACAATGTTTATTCCATCCCCGAGGTGGCGGTCATTGAACTCAAACGCGATGGCAACCAACCTTCGCAACTCACGGAGATGCTGCGTCAACTGCGTGTGAAGCCCGCGAGCTTCAGCAAATATTGCATGGGTCTCGCGCTCACCGACCCCCATCTGAAAAACAATCGTTTCAAACCGCAACTGCGTAGACTTCAGAAATTGCAGCAGCGCGGCTCTTGATGACGGTTATTTAGACAGTAATTTATTTATTATACGATAAACTGAAAAATTAATGGAAGATTTAGAATTTCTCGACACCCCTCTGATTGAATCGGCAGATATGGGACAATTGTTGCTTCGATTCATTTTTAACTCCTTCTTTATGTGGGTTATAATACACAAGCTGTATTACCCCAAGAGTGAGCGTAAGGATTATTATTTCACTTTCGCTTTGATTAGTGTCAGCATCTTTTTCTTAATATATCTCCTCGGGAGTGTGAAGATTAAGGTGGGATTCGCTCTTGGTCTCTTCGCCATTTTCGGCATCATACGTTATCGTACGGAGTCTATGTCGGTGCGCGAGATGACCTATCTGTTTGTGATCATAGCCCTTTCGGTAATCAATGCATTGGCGGTGACGTTGAGTTACGCCGAATTGCTTGCCACCAACCTTATATTCTTGATATGCATCAAGTTCTGCGAGAAGATGCCGTGGATTAAGCATCTATCGGAGAAATACGTGCTTTACGACCGTGTTGAGCTTATTGTGCCGCAACGCCGCGCTGAACTCTTGGCTGATTTGGAGAAACGTCTCGGAGTGAGCATTGAGAAAGTGGAGGTGGGTGCCGTGGATTTCCTTAAGGATTCTGTGATGCTTAAGGTCTTCTACAAGAGTGATATGAAACATGACAACACCGTTGACAAAACTTTGAAAATACCAAAAGACAAAGAATAAAATGAAAAAATTGATATTTGCTCTCGTGGCGGTTGTCGCCGCGGCGCTCCCGGCGAACGCCCAAAGTCTTTGGCTTTCGGCTAATGCCAAGTATAAGGTGATGAAGCGGCTTGGTGTTTCCGCCGAGGCGGAGGCGCGCTCCCTTGATGAACTCTCTGGAATGGGACGTTGGTCGCTCTCCGCCGGTGTGGACTATAAGCTCTTCAAACCGCTGAAAGTCTCCGCCGGATATGCCTATCTGCGTCAGAAATACGACCTTTCGTTCACAAGAAAGGGAAATATGATCCCATCTTATTGGGCGAACAAGCACCGCTTTTATTTCTCCCTCACCGGCGAACTCTCGTTCCACCGCTTCACTTTCTCTCTGCGTGAGCAATATCAGTACACCTACCGTCCGGAGCAGACGGTGGCTAAATATGCCGCCGACGGAGTGACTCCGAAGCCTGATGAACTGCTCGCGGCGAAATCCAAGAATATTTTGCGCTCGCGCTTGGAAGTGGAGTACAATATCCGTAAAAGCCATTTCACGCCATTTGTGAGCTTTGAGATATATAATTCTCTCTCCGATGCTTTCGATGTGGATAAAATACGCTACACCGTAGGCTCCTCCTATAAATTTAACAACTATCATTCCGTGGAACTCTTTTACCGCTACATCGACCGCAGTGATGACGATGATAATTCCAACCATGTGATCGGAGCGGGATATACGTTTAAATTTTGATGATTATCTAATGACTTTTAAAGATTATCTAATGATGATGCGTATGCAAATTATGCGGAGTCTTAGATGTAATAATGATTTTGATGAAAAATAGATTTTTATGGATTTTGGCGTTCTCTGCGCTTATCCTCGCCGGGTGCTCCTCAAAGGATGAGCCGACACCGCCTAACCCCTCCGGAGGCGACAGTGCCGAGGTGGCTTATGCTCCGGATCTTGACTATGGAATTCATGCATGGGCAGGCGAAACTGCCGATGATGCAGCGTCGGATGTGGCTGGCACTGATGCCGATATATATTATGAGGCTAACACTTTCACGAACGTAGTCACCGTCACCTATTCCGGCGACGGGGCTTCGGTGGAGTCGAACAATAGCTATATACATACATACGTCTCGGGGGCTTATGTCACTGTGGATATGCAGTCCTCATCGGTTTCCAACGTCGAGTTGGTGCTGAAAGGACATAGCGATGACGGGTCTCTTAAGATATATGGCAATAAGAAGTTCAAACTTACCTTGGATGGCGTGGAGTTGACCTCCAAACGTGGTCCGGCGATCAATAACCAATGTAAGAAGAAGATGTTCCTCAATGTGACTGACGGCACCGTCAACTCGCTTGTGGACAGCGAGTCATATACTGACGACACTTTCTATCTCTCCGGCTCTTCCGCTGCCGATGAAGACCGCAAAGGAGCCCTTTTCAGTGAAGCTAATGTGGTGGTCAGTGGTCATGGCACTCTCTCCGTTTCCGGCAGATACCGCCATGCTATCGCTGTGGACGGCTATTTCGTGATGCGTCCCGGTGTGACTTTGGTGATTCCCGAGGCGGCGAAGAATGGTCTTCAGGTGAAGGGTGATGCCACCGACGGTATAGGGGTGGAAATCCGCGGAGGACTTCTCTATGCCGCTCTGTCTTCTCCGGCAGGAAAGTGCGTGAAGTCTGATATGGATGTGAAAATCTCCGGGGGAAAGCTCTGCTTGAACGCTTCCGGAGATGCGATATATGATGATGTGGATAAGGACACCTCTTCGCCGTGTACTCTTAAGACTGATGGAAGCATCCGTATCTCCGGTGGTCAGCATGTTTTCAAAAGTACCGGGTCGGGTGGAAAGGGTTTGAATGCCACCGGAGCCATTTCACTCTCCGGGGGGGATGTCACCGTGATCACTTCCGGTGAGAAATATGTTTATTCCACAACGCTCACCTCCGCGCCTAAGGGTGTGAAGGCTGATGGCGATATCTCTGTCAGTGGTGGTAAAATGGTGGTGGCTGTGGTCGGCAACAGCGATGGTGCCGTGGGTTTGGAGTCCAAGCAGCGCTTCTCTATGACCGACGGCGAGGCTTACGTTTATGCTTACGAGGATGCTGTCAACACCACTGCCGGGGTCTCCGTGAGCGGTGGCAAGTTATATATGCTTTCTGTCAGCAAGGATGGTCTTGACACTGATGGGGATCTCACCGTGAGTGGTGGTGTCGTGGCTGCGTTCAGTGCCGCGGAGCCGAAGTGCGGTTTCTCTGTCAATGAAAGCTCGCTGTTTAATATCTCCGGAGGCACACTCATTGCAGCCGGCGGTCAGCTGAAGTCCCTCCCCTCCGTCGATGGACAGCGTTATCTCGAAGCCACCGGCATCACTCTGAGTCAATACTCTTTGGTGGCGTTGCTCGACAATTCCGGCTCTCCGATACTCACTGTGAAGATGCCACGTTCTTTGAGCAAGGGTTCGCTATTCTTCAGTTCCCCTTCCCTTGAAAAGGGTAGTGCCTACACTTTGTCGGCATTGGGCACCCTCTCCTCCTATTCCTCCATGTGGAACGATATCTATGAGGGTGGCTCCTGGTCCGGTGGTGACTCCATCGCCTCTTTCTGATTCCCTCACCTCCCATCTAAGCAAAATAATAGCCGCACAAAAACAATGTGCGGCTATTATTTTGCTTGATAGACTCTATCTGTGACGATTGATTCAAATGGTTTTTGATATCCAATGTCCTAATTTGTTGCTCGTCGCTCATAGAGTATTATCGCTATGAGAAGAAGAAGTGCTATTAAGCTCAGCAGTATGCCAAGGTGTAGTCCCGGTGTGGTGTAGTCAAAGTCTATTTGATGCTTGCCTTTGGGTACAACTATTGCGGAGAGGCTAAGATTTACTCTGTAAATTGGTGTCTGTTCGCCATCTATCCTTGCAGTGAATCCGGGATCGTCAACAACACTCACGTAGATAATTCGTTTTTTGTCGAAATTCGTTTCCATTTTGAGCCCACGGGTATCACCGATGAATGATTCTGCCACGTTTTTACGTCGTTCCGTCACTAATGAATCCAATGTTGCTTTATTATTGATTTTGCCATGCTTGAGGATTTTCCCTAATATGGCAGCGTCTTTGGATTCAATCACAATATTCTCCAACATTGGCATTATGGAGTCCGAAGGCTGTGTGCTTAGATATTTTTCAAACTCCTCGCGTGTGACGTATGTATCGTAGGAAAATCCAATGGGTATGTAGTATTTGAAACTATACCTGTCGAAGTCTTTTCCTTTGTTCAGAAGTGTGATTGCTGATTTATTCATAGCCGCTTCAATTCCGAAATCATTACGATAATCTATATAATATTTCACAGATAATAGAGCATCTAATGATTCCCTATTGCGCTTTATGAACATTGTAGGAGAGACAATGCCGTCACTTAATAGTGTCCTCAAATCATCCAGATTTTTATTGCTGATTGAATGGAATGTCATGATTGATGGACGGTTCTCTATCAAACCATTGTTCCTATAGTCGGAATTGAAATCTGTGCGGTATTGGAAAGGCATTTCTGAATGTGATAAACTCCCGTTGAGTAAGTTGGCGTAGTAAACGGATGTGCCTACTCCATCTTTTGTGTATTCGAAGTGGAACATTACGTATATCACGCATGCGAGGTTCAGAGTGGCGGAGATTGAGAATAGTGTGATAAAGCAATTCGTGCTTTGTTTGCTGTATATGTATATTCCCAATAGGATGATGTTTAGCAGATAAAGCGATATCTCAATTTGCTCCCTCCAATTTAAGTGTAACGTTTTCCCACGTGTATAGAACATAAATGAAAGTATGATGAGCGTAAATATTCCTGATAGTGCTACATAAATCCAATACATTCTTTTTGTTATTCGATTCTTTGAAATGTAGAAAATGAATGACAAGGCGATGAATAAAGTGAAACCATATAGCCATCGGGTGTATAGGCTGTTCTTTAATAGCGAGAAAATGCAATTCAGAGGGGTTAGATAAAAGACAAAAAGAGTCAATAACAATATTATCAGCCATTTTGATTCGGCTATTTTTTTGCGTGATTTGAACAAGCAGAGAAAGGGAAGTAAACCTATCAGTGGTATGAATGCGGCAGTGCTTGTACATGAGCTAAAGGTGAATGCGTGAGGTACGAGTTCTGAAATTTTAGGCATAAACAGAACTCTTATATATTCCAGCATCACTGCTGTGATGGATCCAAGATTGTCTTGAAATTGAATTGGGCTGTTAGCGCGTCCGGATGCGAGTGCGTGATATATGGTGGGGACGAGTATAATGCCTGTCAATAGAATTCCGATGGAAATTCCAACTACAGCCTTTATGATCACCCCCCCCCAATTTAATATTATTTAACTTTTTAAAATAAAAGAGGTAACGTACTACGGCGTAAATCAATCCCATTATGAATGAGGAGATTGCGAAATAATAGTTTATCCATACTACTGCGAATGATGCCAAAATAAGATGTGTGATGGAATAGCGTCGGTTTTCATAGATATTCTCAATGGCAATCAATAATAGAGGAAAGACTATCATCGGCTCGCAAAAATGATAGTAAAACAGATTGGTCATAAAGAATGTGGAGAACACGTAGCATAATCCTCCGATTACGCTTAAATCCTTTGAGTACCCCATCCTTTTAATGTATAGATATGCGGCACCCCCGACTGCTATTGATTTTAGATAAAATGCTATTAGTATTCCTAACAATATCATATTGTTGGGAAACATCGCAACAAACCATGCGAATGGACTTGTCAATGTATAGAATGTGTATCCCCCGATGAAATTGTCACCTATAAACGTGTTCCAGCTCCAATAAGGAGTGCCTGATGCCAACATCCGTTTTGTTTCCATCAAGAATGGTATCTGTTGCGAGAAGAAATCCATTGGGGAGTAGTTTGTGCCGGCAAACAATAGGGGTGTTAGACCGATTGTTACTATCCCAATAATGAGAAGAATCAGTTTTTTCATTCAAGTTATTTTATAGGTAATATAGATTTTGACCTATACTCCAATTTTTTTATAATTTAAAAGCTGTCGGTTAGTTCTTACCTCAGTTCATCACCAAGTTTTGTCACCAAATTTTGTCGGCGATGGCGAAGCGGGGACGTTGTTTTACTTCGATAAAGATTTTGCCGATGTATTCGCCGACGATGCCGACACCCATGAGGATAAGGCTGCCGAGGAACCACACGGAGAGCATGATGGAGGACCATCCGGAGATGGTGTCGTGGAAGAAGTGGGCGATGAATACCCACAACGCCACAGCGATGTCTATAATAAGGAATGTCAGTCCGGTGAGGAAGATATATCGCATCGGCTTGGCGGAGAATGACGTGATGCCGTCGATGGAGAAGCTTAGCATTTTGGAAAGAGGATACTTCGATTCTCCGGCGCAGCGTTTGGCGCGCTCATACTGCACCACGGAACTTTTAAGCCCTATATGCTTGATGATGCCGCGGAGGAAAAGGTTCTCTTCTCCGTATTCAGCGAGAAGCTTCAGGGCGCGGTTGCTCATAAGGCGGTAGTCGGCGTGGTCGTAGATTGTTTCCACTCCCATATTATTTTGTAGCGAATAGAACGCATGGGCGGTGGTGCGCTTAAACCATGTGTCGGTCTCGCGGCTGGAGCGCACACCATAGACGATTTCATCGCCGTTGATGAAATTTCGCACCATTTCCACCATCGCTTGCGGATCATCCTGAAGGTCCGCGTCTATGGATATGGCGGCGTCGCAGTTATCCATTGCCGACATAAGTCCGGCGAGCAGCGCATTTTGGTGTCCGCGGTTGTGCGCCAAGGAGATTCCTTTGATGCGGGGATCCTTGGCGTGAAGCTCGCTGATGATTTCCCATGTTTTGTCCTTACTTCCATCGTTGGAACAGAGAATATAGCTCTCTGCGGAGATCATCTCCTTTTTCACCATGCCGTCGAGCACGGAGAGAAGCTCAGGCATTGTTATCGGAAGTGCCTCCTGCTCATTGTAGCATGGCACCACAATCGCTATAATTGGCTTATTCATGAATCTTTTGTTTTTTTACGTATATGGTATATTTTTCTGTTATTTTGGTTTTTGCACATAATTGGTCCAGCGTTTCGCTAATCAGCGACGACTCATCGCAGTCCCCCAAACGTAGGATAGCGACCTTGTCGCCACCCTTGGCGATTTCGGACCTTAACCATGTCGCATAATCTTTGTTGTTATCATCGACTCCTGAGAAGCGGTGCCGCAAATAATCATTGCGGGATTGGAGCAGATACTCATATATGTAATGAGGCTCTTTACGCATCACTATGATATTGTATCCGCTGCGATATGGTTTCATTTCATTCATTATCCCATCTACTTCTTTACCGTTTTCCGCGGATGTCCTAATACCTTTCGCCAATCCATCACTAAACTCATATTTGGCTTCTATTGTGCCGACATCCATGAATGAATGGTGTCTGACTATGACGCAGGAGTATAATATGAATGACGTAAAACAAACAGTGCCAAACGTCACCATGGTTTTTGTTATGTATTTATGGATGAAAGTGTATAATATGGGTAGTAATGGGAGAATGATAAATTTTAGAATTCCTGTATTGCTCCCCAAGAAAGGAATACAAGCAAGAAGGAATATTGCTACTAAATATTTTAGTGATTTTTTGTCGTAGTGGTAAATTGTAAGAATAAGTGTTAAGTTAAGTCCTATTATAAATTCGTGTATATTGCCAAAACATCCAAAGGTATGGATTATTAGAAAAAAAATAAGAACGCACAATATAGCAAAGCATGTGATATATAGGATTGCAGGTCTTTTGCTGTAAGCTTTCTTTGTGATAAGGTAGCAACTCCAAATCAGAGATGGGTAAATGACGAAAGAGAGACTGGAATGTATATATGAATAAATCATTCCTTTCAGGTTGTGGTCGTCAATGCTGTTTGCTTTGATGTAGGTTAAATAATTTATTGGTGATTCATAGAGTAGTGTGATAATTACTAATGAAGCTACTATTGCTGTGGCGAGGTATATTGATGTTTGTCGTATTCTGACTTTGAGCGGTTGAGCATCCTCCCATGGGTATAGTAGTATGGCGCTTATAGCAACCACTATGGCAAAGTTCGGTATCCTGCATAGCCCGGCTATGGCGCTGATAATCCCTAAGACTATGAGTATCCAATTGCGATTACGTCTCAGGTGCTCTATAGTTGCGATAATGGCACAGACAACAAAGGGAAGAGTCCATGCGTCCCATCCGTAGAGATTTGGAGCTGTTTGGAATATACTGCTTATTATCATGGTTGCGGTGGTCAGTATCAAGCATGGCCAATATTTTTTTGTCCTATGCCACATATACCAACATCCGATAAGAATCGCTAATTTGTGTATGCCGTATGCAAGGTATCTGAATTTAATCCATTCCCATCCAAAGGTTGTGCCGAATAGGTTGCCTAAATAATTCGATAACGGTGCCATAGGCGCATTCTTGTAATCAAGACCATTCAGTATCTGATATGGTTCGTCAAATAGATTTGCACCTATGCGTGATAAATATAGACTGGGATATGATGCCAAAACAATACATACCATAGCGAGTAATACTTTAGCGAGTACTAAAATCCGATTTTGGGTATTCGGGGGGGGGTAAAACGTTCATTATCAGCTATTTATAATATTATTTGCACTTTTAATTTCCAAATTCCATAGCAATAGACTGCTGAAGTTTAATAGTTGTCGTTGTTAAAGCAATGTGTTGCTACCAAATCACTCGCAAAGTTAGTGATTTGCCGCTGAATAGACAAGGATGTTTCCCCTAAAATGTGGCTCCCCACAAAAATTGCTCACATAAAATTTCGGAGTTTTGTGCCGTTGTTTCAGCGATTATCATTATCTTTGCCATTCCATAGACGGAGGACGCTCATTCTCCACAGTTATTGCGGATATGATGATGTGTGGCTCCGTGGATGGATAAAATAAGAAATTTAGGACTCTAAACTTTAAAATGAAAATTTCAGACATCGATGTTTCGAGTTATCCGAACTCGGAGAAGATATATGTGAAGGGCTCTCTATTCCCTATTAAAGTGGCAATGAGAAGAATCAATCTTTACCCCACCGTGAAGATTGAGAACGGCAAACGTGTGGAATATCCGAACGCTCCGGTGGTGGTTTACGACACCAGCGGTCTCTTTACCGACCCCTCATATAAGCACGACATCAACAAAGGTCTCCCACGCGACAATATGCAGTGGGTGCTCGACCGCGAGGATACCGAGGAACTCCCCGAGATCACAAGTCTCTATGGCCGTCAGCGCAAGGAGGACAAATCCCTTGACTCCATACGTTTCCCCAAGCAGTATAAACCACGCCGCGCCAAAGAGGGGAGACGCGTCACCCAGATGCATTACGCCCGCAAGGGTGTCATCACCCCGGAGATGGAGTATGTGGCTATCCGCGAAAATCTCAACAATGCCGAGTTGGGCATAAAATCATATATCACCCCTGAGTTCGTAAGAAACGAGATTGCGGAGGGTAGGGCGATTATCGCATCCAATATCAACCACCCTGAAGCTGAACCTATGATCATAGGTAGGGCGTTCTCTGTGAAAATAAACACCAACATCGGCAACTCCGCACTCTCTTCAGGCATTGAGGAGGAGGTGCAGAAAGCCGTCTGGAGCTGCTATTGGGGGGGTGACACACTGATGGATCTCTCCACAGGTGACAATATCCACGAGACACGCGAGTGGATTATTCGCAACTGCCCCGTCCCGATGGGTACCGTGCCTATCTACCAAGCGTTGGAAAAGGTCTCCGGCGATGTGAGAAAACTCACATGGGAGATTTACCGCGACACCCTTATCGAGCAGTGCGAGCAGGGTGTGGACTACTTCACCATCCATGCCGGGGTGCTGCGTGAGCATGCCCAATTGGTTGGGAAACGCCTCACGGGATGCGTGTCACGCGGTGGTTCCATCATGACTCAGTGGTGTACCCTCCACAACGAGGAGAGCTTCCTCTACACCCACTTCGATGAGATATGCGAAATCCTCAACAAATATGATGTGGCAGTCTCCTTGGGCGACGGTATGCGCCCCGGCAGTACCCACGATGCCAACGACCGCGCGCAGTTCCTCGAACTCGATGTGCTTGGCGAACTCACCCTCAAGGCGTGGGAACATGACGTTCAGGTGATCATCGAGGGTCCCGGACACGTGCCCATGCATAAGATTAAGGAGAATATGGAGCGTCAGATAGAGAAGTGCCACGCCGCACCTTTCTATACCCTCGGTCCCTTGACCACCGACATAGCCCCCGGCTACGACCACATCACCTCTGCCATAGGTGCTGCCAATATCGGACGTTATGGCACGGCGATGCTCTGTTATGTCACTCCCAAGGAACATTTGTCACTTCCCACGCTGCAGGATGTCAGAGAGGGCGTGATAGCATATAAAATAGCGGCGCATGCCGCCGACCTCGCCAAAGAGTTCCCCGGCGCGGAGGTGCGCGACAATGCTCTCAGCAAGGCCCGCTATGAGTTCCGTTGGAAAGATCAGTTCAACCTCGGTTTCGATCCCGAGAAGGCACGCCGCTATTACCTTGAATCGCGCCGTGACGCTCCCGATGCCGACGATAGATTCTGCACCATGTGCGGCCCCAATTTCTGTGCCATGCGCATCTCCCAGAACATCGCCGACGAATGTGAAAAATAGATATGTGAGAAATATGCATGTTAAAGATAAGTATGTGTTTCGCTCATTGTGAGTGACTCACCTCGAAATGGTATTATACTTTGGTTGGACCCCGTTGAGAGACGAGGTTCAACTTTTTTTGAATTATCCCTAGCCCGTTATGGGGCATTAATTCTCTTTTTGGCACACCTTTTGCAACTGCCATGTTTGCAGTTGCGATATCAGCAATCATGACATCGCGGCTACTATATAAAAAGAATAAAACAACGTGGATTATGAATTTCAATAATTTTACGATTAAGTCACAAGAGGTGATCCAAAAGGGGATAGAGTTGGCCAAGGGTGCCGGACAGCAGCAGATAGAGCCGCTCCACATCCTTAAGGCTATCATTTCCGAGGGTGAGACCATTGTGAACTTTATCTTTCAAAAGTTGGGTGCCGGACTCCCCGCTTTAAAGGGTGCCATTGATAAGGATATCATGGCGCTTCCGAAAGTTTCGGGTGGAGATGTGTTTCTTAGCCGTGAGTCTAACGATGCGCTCCAAAAGGCTATTGATTTCTCCAAATCCAAGGGCGACGAATATGTTGCTGTGGAAGCGATGTTGATGGGCGTTTTCAAGTCCAACTCCAAGGCTTCACAATTGATGAAGGATGTCGGTGTGACCGAGGACGCGCTCAAAACAGCCATTGAGGAATTGAGGCAAGGCAACAAGGTCTCCGGACAGAGTGCCGAGGAGTCCTATCAAGCCCTCTCCAAGTATGCCGTGAACCTTAACGACCGTGCAAGAAACGGAAAACTCGATCCGGTGATCGGCAGGGACGAGGAGATACGTAGGGTGTTGCAAATCCTTAGCCGAAGAACAAAAAACAATCCTATGCTTGTGGGTGAACCCGGCACCGGTAAAACAGCGATCGCCGAGGGGTTGGCTCAGCGTATAGTGCGCGGCGATGTGCCGGAGAACCTGAAATCGAAGCAGATTTTCTCGCTTGATATGGGTGCTTTGGTGGCTGGTGCCAAATATAAAGGTGAATTTGAGGAAAGGTTGAAATCCATCGTCAAGGAGGTGACTCAAAGTGACGGTGAGATCATCCTTTTCATTGATGAAATCCACACTCTTGTGGGTGCCGGAAAGGGTGAGGGTGCCATGGATGCCGCCAATATCCTTAAGCCGGCGTTGGCGCGTGGCGAACTGCGTGCCATAGGTGCCACAACCCTCGATGAATATCAAAAATATTTCGAGAAGGATAAAGCCCTGGAACGTAGGTTCCAGAAGGTGATGGTTGATGAGCCGGATGAGATGTCGGCGATTTCCATTCTCCGTGGTTTGAAAGAAAGATATGAGAACCACCATAAAGTGAGGATTAAAGATGAGGCGATTATCGCCGCCGTGCAGCTCTCAGTGAGATATATCACCGACCGTTTCCTCCCCGACAAGGCTATCGACTTGATTGATGAAGCTGCTTCCAAATTACGTTTGGAGATGGATTCCATGCCGCAGTCCCTTGATGAGGTGGCGCGGAAAATCAAGCAACTTGAGATTGAACGTGAAGCGATCAAGCGTGAGGGGGATGCCGAGAAAATCAAAGAACTCGACAGCGAACTCGCCGACCTCCGCGATTCCGAGAAATCCTTGAGGGCTAAATGGCTCGCCGAGAAGAACGAAATCAATAAGATTCAGCAGAATAAGATTGAAATCGAGCAACTCAACTATGAGGCGGAGCGTGCCGACAGAGAGGGCAACTACGCCAGGGTGGCTGAGATCAGGTATAGTCTCATAAAGCAGAAAGAGGATGAAAACAAAGCCATACAGCAGCGTTTGCGTGAGTTGCAAGGGGATGGCGCCCTTATCAAAGAGGAGGTAGATTCCGAGGATATCGCCGAAATCGTCAGCCGCTGGACCGGAATCCCTGTGAAGAAGATGGCGCAGAGCGAGAAGGATAAACTCCTTCATTTGGAGGAGGAACTTCACCGCAGAGTGGTGGGGCAGGAGAGTGCTATCACCGCCGTGGCGGATGCTGTGCGCCGCTCGCGTGCCGGACTTAACGACCCCCGTCGTCCGATTGGAAGTTTTATCTTCCTCGGCACAACCGGCGTGGGTAAGACGGAGCTCGCGAAGGCTTTGGCGGAGTATATGTTTGACGATGAGGATATGATGACGCGTATCGATATGAGCGAGTACATGGAGAAGCACTCCGTGAGCCGTTTGGTGGGAGCTCCTCCGGGATATGTCGGTTATGAGGAGGGTGGTCAGCTCACCGAGGCTGTACGCCGTAAACCTTATAGCGTCGTGCTCTTCGATGAAATCGAGAAGGCGCATCCCGATGTGTTCAATATCCTTCTTCAGGTGCTCGACGACGGTCGTCTGACCGACAATAAGGGACGTTTTATCAACTTCAAGAACACCATCATCATCATGACCTCTAACATGGGTTCTCCGCTTATCCGTGAGAATTTCTCCAAACTTACGGAGGCGAACCGCGATGAGGTGATCGAGAATACGAAGAACCAGGTGATTGAGATGTTGAAACAGAATATCCGCCCGGAGTTCCTCAACCGTATTGATGAAGTGGTGATGTTTGAACCTTTGGATAAGAATAATATCGAGAAAATCGTGGAGATTCAGATCCATGCGGTTCAAAAGATATTGGAGTCTAACGGCGTATCACTCACTGTGACGCCGGCTGCTATGCGCCTTCTTGCCGAAGATGGTTATGATCCGGAGTTCGGCGCGCGTCCTGTGAAGAGGGCTATCCAGCGATTGCTCCTTAATCAGTTGTCGAAGGATATCCTTGCGGGTAAAGTCAACCGCGACAAGCCTATCACCATCGACGCCGAAGACGACCAATTATTGTTTAAAAACTAAATAGCTTACCAATAAGTAGGGGGACGCACTCTTTGTGCGTCTCTTTGCTTTTGTGTAATTTTTTTAGATTTTTTGGAAAAAGTGATGCGTGATATGGAATAATTTGCTACCTTTGCAAAATAAACATATCAACATTTTTGAGGGAAAATATTGGTAAAAAAGAAATGCATACAATGAGTGTAGTTGTAGAACCATATTATCTGTCGATTAACAAGGAAGAGCTTGCCGCATTACCACAGGCCCATTTCCAGGGGCGTATTGTGGTGGTGGATAAGGAGTCTGAAGTGCCGTCGGCGATAGATGTGCTTCGCAGTGCTCCCATCGTTGGTTTCGACACCGAGACACGTCCTTCGTTTAAGCGCGGCCACACCAACCATGTGGCTCTTATGCAGCTCTCCGCCGGCGATACCTGTTTCCTGTTCCGCTTGAATGAAATAGGATTCACCGACCAGCTTAAAGACCTCCTCGAGGATCAGAATGTGATCAAAGTGGGGGCTTCCGTACATGATGATTTCTTGAATCTCAATAAAATCAAACAGTTTGAACCCGCTGGGTTCGTTGATGTGCAGCATTATGTTAAGGATTTCAAAATCGAAGACAACAGTCTCGCCCGTATCTATGGAATCCTTTTCGGTGAGCGCATATCAAAAAACCAACGTTTGACTAATTGGGAGCAGGAAACGCTCAGTGCCGGGCAAGTTTCTTATGCGGCTCTTGACGCATACGCTTGCACGCACATTTATCTATATCTCAAATCCGGTGAGTTCGATCCTATGGCTTCGCCATACCTCAAGCGCCATGAACCACCTACTCCCGAAGATGAAGTGTAGACATCGGCTCCGCTAATCATTGGCGGAGTTTGTCAATCAAAATAAAAGAGACCTCAGCTCGCTGAAGTCCCTTTTTTTGTTTCCACACCTTTTCAGGTCGGCGTTTCTAACGTGATTGGTGTCAATTTTTAGATTTGCAGTCCGCTTCCCGTTCGCAGCGTAGTTTATTGCGCCGTTTCAGGAAGAAGTACAATGCTATAATCACACCTATCTCCACCAATATTGATATGATATAGGTGAGACGTGTCGATGGGTTTTGCAGGTTGCTGCGCCCAACGTATGCCATTATGCCCGCATACACCAACAATGCGGGAGGCAATACTAAGTGACTTTTGCTCTTAGCTTTCATGGTGTGTAGAAAATTAAGTTATGTTATTTAGTTAAGAGGTTAATATTTAATATTGTTTTCATTCAAAATCCTTTTTATCTGATTTGTATGTGCAACCCATCGTACGCAAGCTCCACATTCTCCGGCAGTTGAGCATTGACCTCTTTGTGTAGCCCCATATCGTGGCATATATGTGTGAGGTAAGCCCTCCGCGGTTTTGCCTTTTTGATTATCTCCAGCGCCTCTTCAAGCGAGAAATGGGCGAAGTGGGGTTTATGGCGGAGTGCGTTGATTATCAGCACATCCATGCCCTCAAGCTTCTCCATCTCATCCTCATCAATGGCGGACGCGTCGGTGATGTATGCGAACTCTCCGATGCGGTATCCCATAATTGGTAGTTTCCCGTGAAGTACACGTATAGGAGTGATTTTCAGTCCGTTGATTTCAAACTCGCGGTTCTCCACACGATGGAGTTTGAATGTAGGCACTCCGGGATATGGATGCTCCTTGAAGCAATATTCCAGGCGACGGCGCAAATCCCCCTCCACATCCTCCGTGGCGTATAAATCCACATCGGCGTTGGCGCAATAGGGGCGTAAGTCGTCAAGTCCCCCTACGTGGTCGTAGTGGCTGTGGGTGATAAGCACTGCGTCGGGGCGTTGCAAATCGTTGGCGAGTGCCTGTGCTCTGAAGTCCGGTGACGGATCGATTAGGATGTTCATGCCGTGAGTCTCCACATACACTGACGCACGCAGGCGTTTGTCGTGGATATCCCCACTGTGGCACACCTCGCATCCGCATCCCACCTCCGGCACACCTTTGGAGGTTCCGGTGCCGAGTACTGTCACTCTCACGCCGGTGTCTATAAAGTTCACTTCCGGCTGCAAGTCAACCCCATAACGGCGTTTCACTTCATGTTGCACCTTACGGCACAATGCTACAACGTCGCTGGCGGTGGCATTGTTCTGGTTCACAATTACAAGCGGTTGCTTTTCGTAGACTTTGGCGCCCCCGATGGCGCAACCTTTAAGTCCGGCATGGTCGATGAGCCATGCGGCGGAGAGTTTCACACGTCCCTCGCCGGTGGGGAAATTCGGCATCTCCGGAGCGTGGGGTTCCACCACTTGGTGGAAATAGTATTCATCGATCACCGGATTTTTAAAGAAGCTTCCGGCACTTCCTATATCTTTAGGGTCGGGGAGTTTAGCTTTGCGTATCTCCACAATCTCATCTCGCACCTCCTTGATGGTAGGGGTGTGTCCGAGTCTCTCCTTCAAATTCTTTAATGGTCCGTAGTTCAAGGTCATCGCCTCATCGGTGGGTCGCAGTTTGAAGCTCACACGCAGCACTATGTAGCGTCCTTTCCATTCATGTTTGAACTTGCTCTCCCTATAACCGAATCCGCACTCCTCACCGGGAATAGTCTCTATCTTGCGTGTGGCGGTCTCCATAACCTCCACGCTGTGGATGATGTCTCCCGCCTCCACTCCGTAAGCGCCTACGTTTTGAACCGCTGAGGAACCTACATCGCCGGGGATATATGCGAGGTTCTCAATCCCCGAAAGACCCTCTTCCACGCACCAATCCACAAACTCCGCCCAATTCTCTCCGGCTCCGGCGATGGCGTAGCATGTCTCTGCGTCCTTTTGGTATTTCACTTTGCCGAAGATGTTGGAATGTAGCACAAGTCCTTTGTAATCGTTCACAAAGAGGAGATTGCTTCCGGCACCGATGTTCAGCACCTCGTTGTTGCGGTAGACCTCGCTCCTTATGATTTTATCCAACTCAGCGGCACTGCTGTATGCGGCATAATACGCCGCTTTCGCCGCGATGCCGAAAGTGGTGAGTCCGGTCAGGTCTTTATTTTGTTCTATCATATCGTTTCATAATTAATTATTGTCAGAAATTGTCGCTTCTTCGCTTATTTCTGATACCGCTGGAGTATGCCGTCCTGAAAGAGAAGGGTGACTCCGTCGGCATATTGCCACACATCGTAGACGTATCCTGTGTTGTGTCCGCTACCCACATCGTAGGGGTTTCCTAACGAGAGGCGGCATTCATCCTTTGTCATTCCCTCCGCTACGTCGCCGTTTTGGATGAGCTTCCAGATATTGTCGTCGATCTTGGGGTATTCCTTATGTATGTCGGTCATAGAAAATTGTGAGGAGAAGGAGCGGCTGTCGATTCCCGCGATGCCGAATGTGAGATAGACGTAGGCTTTGGTGCCGTCGTCGGCTGTGAAGTTAACCCTCACCGGATAGACTCTCTCTCCGGCACTTATTGAATCAACGTGTACCGCCACATACTTGCGTCCTTTGATTGATTCGCCCGTGGTGTCGTTCCATAAAGGTGTGCGCGTCCATAATGTTTTGCCGCGTAGGCGCAAGTCAAGGTTATCCACAAGTGATTTGTCGACCATCATTGGAATTTCATCGCTCTGTGGGAGCGTGCGTCCACTCTCTTTGGTGATGCCGGTGGGGTAGACGTAGTCGCGGGTTCCATCGTTGAACGCCAATAGATATTGTGTCTCTCCAGCCGGGGTGGCGCTTTCGCGTATCTCCTTGAAACGCATAACGTGTCCTTGGAGATGCATATCCGACGTGTTGCCCGGGATATTGCGCTTGTCGAATATCATCGAGGCGCGGTCGTCAATGACAAGAAACTCCTTACCGACCTCCCATGATGAGGCCGGTAAGGGTTGTATGTCGGATATATATAAATCCTCTTGCGTGGGCTGACTCTGTTTCTCTTCATGGCGGTTAAGTTCTATCTTTTTGGTACCCTCGACGCCAGTGAAGCAGCTTGTGAGCATAAGGCACGCCGCCGCACATTGCGCCGTCACCATGATTCTATGTAAGATAATCCTTTTTGCCATTATTGTCAGTCCTATTCAGTGGAATCGCGTTTGGATTTATTTTTTAGTGTTCTTGATGATCCACTCTTTGGCGTTCACAAAAGCGGTGAGCCATGGAGTGATGTCCTGATTGCGTCTGCTTTCGGGGTAGTAAGCGCATTGCCATGGGAAGATTGCGCGTTCCAAGTGCGGCATCATTGCCAAGTGGCGTCCATCGGCGCTGGCGATGCCGGCGACGGAGCCGCGGGAGCCGTTGGGGTTCCCGGGGAAGGCGGCGTAGCTGTATTTCAACGCCACATTATAGGAACTTAACGACTCGGGAAGTTGGAATTTGCCCTCACCGTGTGCCACCCAAATTCCTAAACGCTCTCCTGCCAACGAGCCGAGCATCACTGAGTTGTTTTGCGGCACTACCACTGAAATGAAGTTGGACTCGAACTTGTGGGAGTCGTTGTGGAGCATCTTCGGATGATTCTTATGGTCGGGGCATATCAACCCTAACTCCATCATCAACTGACAACCGTTGCATACGCCGAGCGACAGCGTGTCGGGGCGTGCGTAGAAGTTGTCGAGGGCTTTCTTCGCCTTCTCATTGTAGAGGAAGCCTCCCGCCCATCCTTTGGCGCTGCCAAGCACGTCGGAGTTGGAGAATCCTCCGCAGAACACTATCATGTTGACATCCTCAAGTGTCTCGCGTCCGGAGGTGAGGTCGGTCATGTGAACATCCTTCACGTCGAAGCCGGCGAGATAGAGGCTGTATGCCATCTCCCTGTCGCCGTTCACTCCCTTTTCTCGGATTATGGCTGCTTTGACACCGCTTCTCTCTTTTCGGTCGAAGCTCAATCCATAGTCCGCCAATTTCCCTTTGAAGTTCGCCGGAATGGTGTATTTGATGGGTTGCTTGCGGTAGTTCTCATAACGTAGGGTGGCGCATTTCTCGCCGCTCTGTTTCTTGTCGAGCAGCCATGATGATTTATACCAGAGGTCGCGGAGGTGGTCGATGAAGAGCACGCGGCTGTCGTCATCTTTCTCTATCTCAAGCACACGCTCCGCTTGCGGTGTGCCTATCTCTATGAACTCCACACCGTTGGCTTTGAGCACCTCGGTGGCTGATGTCCATTTGGAATCCTCTATTTGAAGCACAACCGCGGGATTCTCGGCGAAGAGTATCTTCACCAAATCCTTCTCGGCGAAGCCGTCGAGGTTTACTTTCATACCCCCTTTGGTGTTGGCGAATGTCATTTCCAAAAGTGTGGTGATGAGACCTCCGGCGGAAACATCATGCTGTGCCGCGATGATGCCGCGTTCGGTGAGCTTCTGGATTGCGGCGAAGACTGTGGCGAAGTATGCCGCGTCGGTCACTGTCGGTGCGTCATGTCCCACCTTGTTGAGTGATTGGGCGAACGCGCTGCCGCCGAGTTTCAACTCGTCACGGCTCATATCCACGTATATGATATGGCTGTTCTCTTTGTTTTTAAGCACCGGACTGTTGATGCGGCGGATGTTTTTAACCTCGCCGGCGGCGGAGATAATCACTGTGCCGGGAGCGTCCACACGTTTGTCACCATATTTCTGGCTCATCGACAAGGAGTCTTTTCCTGTGGGGATGTTGATGCCAAGGGCGCATGCGAAATCAGAACATGCCTCCACGGCGCGGTAGAGGTTGGAATCCTCTCCCTCAACGCGGCAGGGCCACATCCAGTTGGCTGACAGCGACACTGATTTCAATCCATCTTTGAGCAACGCTCCGGAGATGTTGGTGAGCGCCTCGGCTATAGCGAGCACGGAACCCTTCTCCGGGGATATCAACGCCGCTTGGGGAGCATGGCCTATGGAGGTGGCGATGCCCGACTTGCCATGGTAGTCCAATGCCACCACTCCGCAGTCGCTCAACGGCAATTGCAACTCTCCCTGGCATTGCTGGCGCGCGATGCGTCCGGTGACGGAGCGGTCAACTTTGTTGGTCAACCAATCCTTACATGCCACCGCCTCCAATTGAAGTACGTTGCCAACGTATTCTTCGAGCTTCGACACTTCGTAGGCGGGATCCGCGTATTCATGTTTCACGGTGGTGTCGGTCATCACTGTCTTGGGTGAGTTGCCGAACATATCTTGCATGGCGAGGTCGATGGGGCGTTTCCCATCCTCTTGCTCAAACACAAAGCGCATATCATCGGTGGTCTCACCCACAACATAGAAGGGGGCTTGCTCGCGTTCCGCGATTTGGCGCACTTTCTCTATATCTTTCTCACGCATGAGAAGTCCCATGCGCTCTTGACTCTCGTTGCCTATGATTTCTTTTGCGGAGAGGGTGCTGTCGCCCACGGGAAGCTCTTTCATCTCGATTTTGCCACCGGTGGCTTCCACAAGCTCCGATAGGGCGTTGAGGTGTCCTCCGGCACCATGGTCGTGGATGCTCACGCATGGATTCTCATCCATCTCAGCCAAGGCTCTGACCACGTTGCTCACACGTTTCTGCATCTCGGGGTTGGCGCGTTGCACGGCGTTGAGCTCGATCGCGTTGCCGTATTCGCCGGTGACTACCGACGACACAGCTCCACCACCCATACCGATGCGGTAGTTGTCGCCGCCCATCACAACCACTTTCATGGAGGGTTCCGGCTCACCCTTGATGGCGTCTTTCGCCGCTGCCGACCCAACGCCTCCGGCAAGCATGATCACTTTGTCGTATGCCAGGGTGCGTTGTTTCTCCTCGTGCTCGAACGTAAGCACGGAACCGCAAATCAGCGGTTGTCCGAATTTGTTGCCGAAGTCGGATGCTCCGTTTGAGGCTTTTATTAATATCTGTTCGGGAGTTTGATAGAGCCAGGGACGCGGTTGCGGAGCGTTTTTCTCCACTTCGCGCATCTCCTCCGGACGCGGATAGCCGGTCATGTAGACCGCCGTGCCGGCGATGGGAAGACTCGCTTTGCCACCACCCATGCGGTCGCGTATCTCGCCGCCGGTGCCGGTGGCTGCGCCGTTGAACGGCTCCACCGTGGTGGGGAAGTTGTGTGTCTCCGCTTTCAGGGATATCACGGTGTTAATCTCTTTCTCTTCAAAGTAATCGGCTTTCTCAGGGTTCGCCGGCGCAAATTGGTGCGCTTTAGGTCCCTTCACGAATGCCACATTATCTTTGTATGCCGATACTAAGGAATTCGGATTCTCCTTAGAGGTCTTCTTAATCATTTTGAAGAGGGTGGACTCCTTCTCTTTCCCGTCTATCACGAATGTGCCGTTGAATATTTTGTGGCGGCAGTGCTCGGAGTTCACTTGTGAGAAACCGAACACCTCGGAATCGGTGAGGGGGCGTCCAAGTTTCTTCGACAGGTTGTTGAGATACTCCATCTCTTCGCTCGATAGCGCCAGACCCTCCTGTTTGTTGTAGCTCTCAAGATCCGTGATCTCAACTATGGGTTCAGGCTTTCTATCGGTTGTGAAAATCCTTTGTCCGGGGTTGGTATAGATGGCTTGTAGCATACGGTCATGGTCGGTATTCTCATCCTTCACCGGGGTGAATTCTTCAATACGCGTGATTCCGTGGATGCCCATGTTCGCGGCGATCTCCACGGCGTTTGTACTCCATGGCGTTATCATCTCTTTGCGGGGACCAAGATAAATCCCCTTCACCGAAGTGGATTTCAATGGCTTGGCTCCATCGAACAGCCATATTAATTTCTTGATCTCGTTAGCATTCAATGCTGCGGCGGATTCCACTGCTATCAGCAGTGTCGTCCCTTTTTTGAAGAAAGTTATCATTCCCGAATTGTAATTAATATGTGCGCAAAATTAATCATTTCTTTTCGATTAATAAAGTTTTTATTATCTTTGCGTCAGCCTTTCGAGATGTTTGTGGTTTTTTGGACTAACTTTTGGTTTGCCTCTTATGCTTGCGCGACGCGCCACGCTCATCTCCGGCTTTAAAGTTTGACTTGTAAATGGACTCGAAAACACTGATTGACCGCATTGGTAAAAAACTGAATATCCCAGCCGAGGAGTGCGCTGTAATGTACGATGCCTTAGTGGGTTTGCTCTCCGAAAAGGGTGCCGAGATGGATGTCGTGGCGGTACCCGGTTTCGGTACGTTTGAACCGAAAAAGAGGTTGGAGCGTATCAACGTGCATCCCGCTTCCGGCAAACGTATGCTCCTGCCCCCTAAAATTGTGATGAATTTCAAACCCTCCGCTTTGCTCAAGCAAAAGGTCAATAGCTAACAGAGATTATGGAAGAAAAAATCACTTTCTCGCGATTATGCGGACTCGTGGCGGCGCGCTCCAAGATGTCGCGTAAGACCGCCGAGGACTTCCTTCGAGACCTGTTCGCTCTCGTTTCGCACTCTTTGGAAGAGGGCGAAACAGTGAAGCTTAAGGGTATCGGTGTTTTCAAAGTACAAAAAGTGGGGATGCGCAAGAGTGTCGATGTCACCTCCGGTAAGGAGATTCGTATCCCGGAACACAGTAAAATCACTTTCACGCCCTCGAAGGAGCTGGCGGCGGCGGTGAACGCCCCTTTTGAAGCCTTTGAGGCGGTAGAAGTCTCCCCGAGTATATCCGATGAGGAATTAGTGGATGAGCAATCCGATGCTGTTGAGGAGCATAATCTCCAGGAGGAACTCCCCGTGGGTGTCATTGTGGAGAATATTGATTCATCGGTAGACAATTCTCCGGTAGACAATTCTCCGGTTGATGATTCTTCGGTTGATAGTTCTTCAGTTGATGATACACCATTTGAGAGATTATCCGCTCCGGAAGTTGATGAAACTCCCGTTGTTCCGGAAATTCCCGTTGTTCCGGAAATTCCCACTGTTCCGGGAACTCCCGCTGTTCCGGAAATTTCCGCTGTTTCAGAAACTCCCACTGTTTTGGAAACTCCCACTGTTTTGGAAGTTCCCGACGATTCGGATAAGCATATAGATTCTGAAATGCCAGGCGATTCAGAGTCGCTTGATGATTCAGAAACAATGCCGGACACAGATAGTGAGTCCGAAGCGGATACACCTAATTCCTCGCGTTCAGCTCTTTGGATTGGTATTCTCGCCACTATATCTGTTTTAGCTTGCGTCTTTATCGCCCTTTTGTTCCTATATCCCGGAGTATATTCCTGTTTGGTAGGCGGCGCATACGATTCTTCTGAACCTGAAACGGAGCCGCAAAACGTGGCAGTGGCTGCTCCGACGACGGATAAGGGGTATGAAGATGAACGACAACTTACCGATTCTCTCTCTTCATCTGAGAATAACGGGGAGGTTGTGGCTGATGAAAAAGCGGCGTTGATGCCTGTGACTGAAGCCTCTGATGCTACTTCCACCGCAATCCCAGCCACCGCTAAGGATGCATCCGTCCCCGTCTACGACACTATCGGTAAGACCCGCTATCTCACCACAATGGCGAAGGATCATTATGGAAACTTCCATTTTTGGCCATATATATATAAGGAAAACGCCTCTTTCCTCGGTCACCCTGACAGAATTAAGCCGGGGACGCGGGTGGTGGTGCCTCCCTTATCCAAATATGGTGTAGACCCGAAAAACAAGAAAGATGAGGCGGAAGCAAAACGTCTCGGATTGGAGATATACGCCAAGTATAAGAAGTAAACCTTTCCCTTTTTCCCTTGTCTTAATAGAAAGAACATAAAAAGGCTAAGGATATGAAACTGAGAAGACTTATAAATATCGGATTACTGTGCGGTGTTCTCTTAATGTGTACCGGATGCGAGGTTTGGGATGCTTTATTGTATGGCACTCCGCCGCCACCGCCGCCGCATGAACAGCCGGGACCTGGATATGCCCCTCCACACCATGATCATGGCGGTCACCGCTAAAATATAGTTACCTTTTAAACGGAGCTTCGGTGTATCGCCGATGCTCCGTTTTTTTGCAACATACACTGATTCAGCTATTTCCGGCGTGATAAATCCTTCTTAAGTAGATATTTTCGTCAAAAAAATCACATTTAGGACAAAAAATAAGAAGTTTCGGATGTTTTTATCTTTTATCCACAATTCTCGATTGTAATTTTGCACTTGAGTTATAGGATATAGTCTAATTACCTTTCACCGGATTAATTACTCTATTTTTATACTGAGATAATAAAACGTTATAGACAATAACACTTTTGTAGTATGAGAAGGATACTTAAATTGGGTTTTTTAGCATCATTGAGTGTGATGATGTTTGCCTGTTCCGATGATGGACCGGTAGACCCTACTCCCGGATCTAAATCCGAGGGCAAGGTTGTGTATCTAAACGTGTCGATTAATCCCACCGATGCGTATGCGTCCACAGCTAAATTTGCCGATGCTGACGCTTCGTCCACAGCAACAACTACGGCATCAAGCGACTATGAGAACGGATTGGAAGCCGAGCATATCATAGATAAAGCTCGTTTCTTCTTCTACGACAAGGATGGCATCTTTGTGTGTGAGGCTCAAATAGCGAACGGTATAGGTGGAAACAAGCCTGAAACCGATGGCGACAATGTGGAGTATTTGGGTTCCACGGTGTTGGTGCTTTCCGGTATTACGCAGAAGCCAAGCGACTCTTCCATCCCTTCGCAGTTGGTCACTGTTCTTAACCCCCCCGATGGCTTGACACCGGGGTTGACTCTCGAGGAAATGATTAAAAAAACATCCGGTGGCTATAAGCCGAGTGACACTTCCACTCATTTTATTATGACCACCTCCAGTTATCAACCATCCACTGACAGTAGTAAATTTATTGACAACTATTTTGTTACACAGATTCCGTATTCCAAGTTTAAGGATAGCGAAACTGAAGCAACCTCTACAGATCCTGTAGACATATACGTGGAGCGTCTCGCTGCTAAGGTGGAACTCGCTGTTAGCACTAAAATGGAGGCTGTGGGTGAAAATATCTACAAACTTGGTGATTTCACCGTAGTCGGTAAAGAGGGTAAGCAGGAATTGTGTGTCAAGTTCTTGAATTGGGATGTGACATGCACCACCAAGGATTCATATTATATGAAGAATTTGCGCGCATTCTCTGATGCCGATTTAGGTTTCACTTGGGACCTCCCTGAAAGATGCCGTAGCTTATGGGGCGTTTCATACAATTACGATAATTCAAGTTTTACGTATCCTGAATATTATTCTAAGAATGCATTTAATGATGATAATAAGAATACCACTCTGAATTATCTTAACGCCAATCAGATAAAGAACGCCATGGCTTTGGCTTCTGATGATCCGTATAAGTGGCCATACGATTACTGCAACGAAAATACCAATACCGCTACTATTGTGATGGAGAATATTCCTTCATGCACCACCAGCGCAATTGTGTTGGCTCAGTTGGTAGATAAGAATGGTAACCCGTTTAGTGGTAAGTTGATTAGATACAACGGCTTACTCTATCTTGAGGATGACTATATAAAGAGCGTGCTCAGTAATTTGAGGAAAACCGGTGCGTTTAAGAATTATGTGGAGAGCTCCACTGAAGCGCAATCCGCGGCAAAAAGAAATCCGTTGCTGAGCAACCTCCGAGGAGTGAACCGCAATGATCCATCTTCCGGCGAAGAGGGTGGTGAGGACGCATGTGAACTGACAGCTGATTACTTGGAAGTGGTTAGAGCTCCATTCTTAAATGGTAGGATTATTGTTCAGGTGAATACGGTTGACTATCCTGATATAAAGGAATTTGCAGTAGATGGAAGAAATATTTCCGTTGATGGTATCAATAAGATTTTGGCTGCCTACAATGAAATTGACCCGGCAAATGGGTATTACAATTCATTGATGTACTACAATATTCCTATCGAGCATCTTAATCCTAAACTTACTGATATGCAGGCGATTATTTATAAGTATCAGACTTCAATCAGTGAGTATAAGATTGCCTTGGCTGAGGCGCAGGAGGATTATGATGAAACGCAGTCTTCCGCCGCAGCGTCGAGAGTGGCATTCTTTAAACTTGCCATCAAGGATTTGAATAATAAGTATGCTGAAGAGGTCGCCGCTTTGCAACGTAACGGTGAGGCAAGCTACGGAGTGGTTAGAAATCATATCTATCGTATCACAATCACTCAGCTCACAAACATCGGCTATGGTATAGATGATCCGGAAGAGCCTATTATCCCTTGTCCTGATGATGCTCTGGATTACTATATTTCCGCCGACTTCAATGTCTTGCCTTGGAATACATACTATTTCTCGGTAACTTTCTAATCCTATCTCAAATACTGATTCATATAGAATCCCCTTCCGTCATTGTGTATTTGGTTTTTTGTACACCGGCGGAGGGGGATATTTTGTGTTACTTCTCTACCCTTTGTGTTCTATCCTTTGTGTTCTATCCTTTGGAATGGCGGCGTCAGTTGAACAGATCCTCCATTGTGACCTCGCTATGGACGATGCTGTGGTGCTTCCCCTCGCCGATACCGTATGTGGTGATGAAGGTGTGTAACGATGGTTTTTGTCGTTTTTGTGCGTAACTTAAATATGTCGCGGCGTGTGCGTAGTTTCTCCTCGTATGCGGCGGTGATATTGTACACCCCTTCACTGAATTTCATTTCGCATATATGATATGGATTATTCTGTCGGCGCGCTCAATGACCATGTCTATTTGCGCTCCGGGAAGATTCTTCTTATCATCACGTTGGCATGACCAAGTGGAGACCTCCGTTGCCATGCCGGAGATGTCCAACGCTTTTTTTTATCTGTTTATGGTGCTGCATACATATAAGCTCAAGTGTCAGACCTTGCCACGCTTTAATTCCGGGATTGTCAAGATTATGGCTCCACCATTTGTCATCAAGTTTGTGATTGTTGGCGATGAACTTTCGTGCCGAAATCTGACTTTTTTAGCTGTTTGTTTTGTGTTTCAGGTCACTTTTCGGCACAATTCTATTCTCGGCCTTTCTGCTTTGACCTATACGCCTCTGTTTTTTTCGTTATTCAGCTGTTTTTGTGTCGGATTGACTTCATGTGGCAAAGTTTCCGGTAAGGAGTGTGGTGGCAAAAAAAATGGGGTGTAACTTTGAGGGTTACACTCCATCTCTTTATCGGGAACTATTTCTATTTATTTGACCTCTTCAAAATCGACATCGTCAACATTTTGGTCACGTTTAGCATCGTTAGCTCCGTTAGCTCCGGCGTTGGGGTTGGCTCCCGGGTTGAAACCTTGACCCTGTTGCGCGCCTGCTTGTGCGTTAGCGATATCTTGTGCCGCTGCTTGAAGAGCGTCGTTCACTCCTTTGACAGCATTGTCAACTTCATCAACCAATTGCTGTTTGTGAACATCTTTCAAGCGTTGGATGGCTGATTCAATGGCTGCTTTTTTGTCTGCCGGAATCTTATCACCCCATTCTTTGAGTTGTTTCTCAGATTGGAAGACTACGGAATCTGCAAGATTGAGTTTGTCAATACGCTCTTTAGCTTTCTTATCGGCAGCCTCGTTGGCTTTAGCCTCGTTGCGCATGCGTTCGATTTCCGCATCTGTCAAACCGCTGGATGCCTCAATACGGATGGATTGCTCTTTGCCCGTTTGTTTATCCTTGGCGGATACGTTGAGAATACCATTGGCATCCACCTCGAATGTCACTTCGATTTGAGGAACGCCACGGGGTGCCGGTGCTATGCCGCCGAGGTTGAACTCTCCGAGGAGTTTGTCGTCGGATGCCATAGGACGCTCACCTTGAAGCACGCGGATAGTAACCTCCGGCTGGTTGTCGGCAGCTGTGGAGAATGTCTCGCTCTTGCGGGTAGGTATTGTGGTGTTGGCATCGATAAGTTTTGTCATCACACCGCCGAGAGTCTCAATACCGATTGACAAGGGCACCACATCAAGAAGAAGCACATCTTTGACATCTCCGCTCAACACACCTCCTTGGATTGCTGCGCCGATTGCGACTACCTCATCAGGGTTAACTCCCTTGTGGGGTTCTTTGCCGAAGATTTCTTTAACTTTATCTTGGATTGCAGGGATACGGGTGGAGCCGCCCACAAGAATCACCTCATCAATTTGAGATGCGCTCAAGCCCGCATCCTCCAATGCTTTGCGGCAAGGTGCCACGACAGCGTCAATGAGTCGTGAGGATAATTGCTCGAATTTCGCACGGCTGAGGGTCTTAACCAAGTGTTTCGGACCTGTGGCGTCAGCTGTGATGTAGGGAAGGTTGATCTCTGTGGATGAGGAGTTGGAAAGTTCAATTTTCGCTTTCTCGGCTGCCTCTTTCAAACGTTGCATCGCCATGGGGTCGTTGGAGAGGTCCACACCCTGTTCGCTGCGGAACTCATCTTTCAACCAATCAATGATTACGTGGTCGAAGTCGTCACCACCGAGGTGTGTGTCTCCATTGGTGGATTTCACCTCAAACACTCCGTCTCCAAGTTCAAGAACTGAGATATCGAATGTGCCGCCACCAAGGTCGAACACTGCGATTTTCTGCTCTTTGTTGGATTTGTCAAGGCCGTATGCCAAAGCTGCGGCGGTAGGCTCGTTGACGATACGGCGAACTTTCAAACCGGCGATTTCGCCTGCCTCTTTGGTTGCCTGACGTTGTGAGTCATCGAAGTATGCCGGCACGGTGATTACCGCTTCGGTAACCTCTTGTCCGAGATAATCCTCGGCTGTTTTCTTCATTTTTTGAAGAACCATTGCCGAAATCTCTTGCGGAGTGTATTCACGACCGTCAATGTCAACTTTCGGCATATTGTTTTGGCTTACCACTTTATAAGGTACGCGTGAAATTTCATCTGCTATTTTGTCGCATTTCTCACCCATGAATCTCTTGATGGAGTAGATTGTGCGGGTAGGGTTGGTGATTGCCTGACGTTTAGCGGGGTCGCCCACTTTACGCTCGCCGCCATCTACGAATGCTACTACTGAGGGGGTGGTGTTGCGTCCCTCGTTGTTGGGAATTACTACAGGGTCGTTGCCCTCCAAAACTGATACACAGGAATTGGTGGTTCCCAAGTCAATACCGATAATCTTTGCCATGATATTTTTGTTTTTATTTTTTTACTAATTATGTTTACTTGCCGGACTCGTTTCCTATTGACCTCAGTCCTTATGAACTCTTGCTCTGTGGAACTTCGTCTTGTGGAACTTCGTCCGACACTTCTCCAATAGCAAATGAAGTGCTAAAAAGTGGTTTTTGATTCTTCTTCGTCGTAAATGCTTAATTTGTAATATTTTAGAATAATAATCTTTTCTGTTGTCATATAGCTGACATAGTGCCAAATTTGTCATATTTGTCCTATGTGTGTGGCAGAATCGCTTGTCTGAACCCTTGATACGTTATTCCCTTTTGAAATGATGCTCAATAAGATATGCACAAATTTGGCTAAATGCGCAAAAAATAAATGTGGTATGATAAGGGATTGTAAAAAAAATATTAACTTTGCAGCCTATATTGACGCTTGCTAATCACAAATAGATGCAGTGAGCCTTTGGAATTAAGACCAATATGAAATTGTTACAAAAGAAGTTAGCGCTATACGATGCGCCTCAAAAGGCTAAGGCTTTGGGAGTGTATCCCTATTTCCGTGCCATTTCAAGTGAGCAAGACACTGAAGTCTTGATGAATGGCAGAAAGATTTTGATGTTTGGCTCAAATAGCTATATGGGTCTCACAAATCACCCCAAAGTCATCGAAGCCGCTGTTGAAGCTACTAAGAAGTATGGCACCGGTATGGCTGGCTCTCCTTTCCTTAATGGTACTCTCGATATTCACAAACAGTTGGAAGCTCGTTTGGCAGAGTATGTCGGAAAAGAGGATGCTATGATTTATTCCACCGGTTTCGGTGTGAATCTCGGTGTGGTTTCCACTCTTACCGGCCGTGAGGATTATATCATTTTGGATGAACAGGATCATGCTTCAATCATTGAGGGGCGTCGTCTCTCTTTTTCAAACTACCTAAAATACAAACACAATGATATGGCATCATTGGAGGATCAGCTCAAAAAATGCGATCCCTCCAAGGTGAAACTAATCGTCACCGACACTGTCTTCTCAATGGAGGGCGATGTGGCGAATCTTCCTGAAATAGTTCGTCTCGCTAAAAAGTATGATGCAAATGTGATGGCGGATGAGGCGCACGGCATCGGTGTCTTCGGTGAAGGCGGTCGTGGTGTTTGCAACCATTTCGGAGTTTCCAAAGATGTGGATCTTATAATGGGCACATTCAGTAAATCCTTCGCCTCTCTCGGTGGTTTTATCGCCACAGACAAGGAGGTCACTAATTTCCTTCGTCACCATTCACGTTCATATATCTTCACCGCCAGCATCACTCCCGCTTCAACCGCGGCGGTTAATGCGGCGTTGGATATCATGATTTCGGAGCCGGAGCGTCAACAGCACCTTTGGGATATCACACATTTCGCACTTGAGAGCTTCCGCAACATGGGATGCGAGATAGGTCACACTTCCACTCCTATCATCCCCTTGTTTATCCGCGATGACTATAAGACTTTCCAGGTGACACACGATTTGCTTGAGGAGGGCGTATTTGTGAACCCCGTGGTTACTCCCGCGGTGGCTCCTAAAGACACTCTTATCCGTTACTCTTTGATGGCTACTCACACTAAAGAGCAGGTGGAGCGTTCCCTCGAAGCTATTCGCAAGGTGTTTAAGAAGCATGGTATTATCAAATAGAGCTTTTAATCCAAACACAATACTTATAAGTCCGATTTTTTTCTGAGTCGGACTTATTTTTTACTCTTTTTTTGTAGGGTATTTAAAATATTTGCTTTAACTTCGCATCTGATATCCTACAGGCATTTCTTCCCCAAATAGGATATATTTACTAACAGGATATATTTAATTTAGAAAATCGATATAAACCCATCAAAAAGATGATTTATAAATTTAAGATAGTTAGCGATGAGGTGGAAAGATTTTTCCGCGAGATAGAAATTGACAGTGAGGCTAATTTCTTGCAATTGCGTAACGCCATCCTCGACAGTGTGAACTACACCAGGGATGATTTGAGTTCTTTTTTCATTTGCGACGATGATTGGACCATGCGCAAGGAAATCACGTTGAGTGATATGGGTAGCGACTCCGATGAGGATGTTTGGCTTATGGAAGACACCCGTATTGATGAATTAGTTGAAGATGAAGGTCAGCATTTGATGTTTGTATTCGACTATCTCACTGAACGCTGTTTCTATATGGAGCTGAAGGAGATTATCACCGGAAAGACTCTCAGAGATCCTTTGTGTACGCGTAAGGAGGGTAAAGCCCCGGCGCAGAAAATGTCGTCTCTCGACTTCGAGGAGATGGTAAACAAATCTTCGAAGAAGGGTAACTCTAAGTTGGAGGATGATTTGGATATCAGCTTCTATGGAGAATCAGCTTACAACGAGGATGAACTCTCCGAGGGATTTGACAGCATTGACGAGATGAATTAATTAATCTTTAAGGGGGACCATTCCTTTTCGGAGGAGTCGGTCCCCTTATATTTTAAGTGTAGACGCTTATAATCAGAGTGTAGACGCTTATATTCAATGTAGATAATCACAGCTTTTAGAGAGCTTTTAAATATTTGATTACGATGCAAATTATTGATGGCAAACAGACAGCTGCCGATATTAAGGCGGAGATAGCTCAAGAGGTGGAGGCTATGAAGCTCGCCGGTGAGCGTGTGCCTTATCTTGCCGCTATTCTTGTCGGGCATGACGGCGGCAGTGAAACTTATGTGGCTAATAAGGTGAAATCGTGTCATGAATGTGGCTTTAAGAGTTCATTGCTCCGTTTCGAGGATGATATCACTGAGGCGCAACTTCTTGATGAGATTCGTAAGCTTAATGAGGATCCGGAGGTGGATGGATTTATTGTCCAACTCCCTTTGCCCCGACACATCAACGAGCAGAAGGTGACCGATGCGATTGATCCTTCAAAAGATGTGGATGGATTCCATCCGGTGAATGTAGGTAGACTCTCCATCGGTCTCCCCGGGTTCCGTTCCGCCACTCCCGCCGGCATTATTGACCTCTTGGAGAGATACAATATCCCCACAAAGGGCAAACATGCCGTGGTGCTTGGACGTAGCAATATAGTTGGCAAACCTATCGCAACTCTTTTGATGCAAAAAGCTTATCCCGGAGATTGCACTGTCACAGTGTGCCACTCCGCCACCACCAATATTAAAGAGATATGTCTCTCCGCCGACATTATTGTCGCCGCGTTAGGTTCCCCGGAATTTCTGAAGGAGGATATGGTGAAGGAGGGGGCTGTGGTGATTGATGTGGGCACCACACGTGTCCCCGATGCGTCACGTAAATCGGGCTTCCGCCTTTCCGGCGATGTCGATTATAAAAATGTCGCTCCAAAATGTTCTTATATAACTCCCGTTCCGGGTGGGGTAGGGCCCATGACCATTTGTTCGTTGATGAAGAACACTCTCATGGCGCGTAAGAACAATCCGTACAAATAAGCTATTTATGATATAATTCGTCTGTGATATGGATCTATGTGGCACAAATCGCCTGTGATATAATCACATGATATAAAATAGCGATATGAGATTAAGAAAAGGGGACTTCCGTTTTATTGGAAATCCCCTTTTCTTAGATTTTATATCTTAAAAAGTCTTCTGAATAGTCCTTTTTTCCGTTCCGGTTTTAGATGAATCCTAAGTTCGTTCTCTTCTTTGTTCATAAACACTATGTGCGTGTTAAACACGAATGCTACCATTTGGTCTATCTCTAATATTGCATTCAAACTCCTGATTAAGAATCTTTTGAAGGGACTGAACTCATCTATCTTCTGAATTATTATCATATCATCTTTCACTTCTATTGGATTTGATGCTTGCAATAGTTCTTGATAATATGGAATATTCAACGAGGCTTTGTCCTTTACCGGCTTGGGATAGCGCTTGTAAATTTCGTTAATTACTTCGTCGTTAATCATCCTGATTATTCTTTTGGTCCTGCAACTATAAAACGCAATTCGACGAAAAAAGTTTTTATTATGGTGCGATATCCTTTCGTATCGCGTTAGGATTAGTGTTTGTTGCCTGATTTTCAATAGTGATAGGTTGCGAAATAATTGAGAACCAAGTTAATGAATTTGGTTTTATTTTGATTAATGCCGAGGGAGCCTTTAGCGCTCCCCCAGCATTAATTTATTGCGTCAGCTGTCGAAATTCAACAGCGAATAGGGTAGATCTTAGCCTAAGAAACTCAATAGCACACCGGCTGCGACGGCGGAACCGATCACTCCGGCTACGTTGGGTCCCATAGCGTGCATCAACAAGTAGTTGCTCGGGTCGTATTCCAATCCTAAGTTGTTGGAGATACGGGCAGCCATAGGTACTGCGGAAACACCTGCGTTTCCGATAAGCGGGTTGATCTTCTTCTCTTTTTTCAGGAAGAGGTTCATCAATTTCACTGACAATACACCTGCTGAGGAGGCGATGATGAAAGCAAGGAATCCCAATCCGAAGATTTTGATTGTGTCGACAGTGAGGAATTTATCCGCTTGGGTGGAGGCTCCTACAGTCAAGCCAAGAAGAATTGTCACGATATCGGTGAGTGCGTTGCTCGCGGTCTTCGCCAAACGGGAAGTTACACCGCTCTCACGCAACAAGTTTCCGAAGAACAACATTCCTAACAATGGAAGTCCCGAGGGAACCACAAAACAAGTGAGTACCAATCCCACGATGGGGAAGATAATCTTCTCGTTCTGAGTCACCGCGCGTCCCGGTTTCATCTTGATGGTGCGCTCTTTCTTTGTGGTGAACAAGCGCATCAACGGGGGTTGAATCAATGGTATGAGTGCCATATATGAATATGCCGACACTGCCACCGCTCCCAGGAGATTCGGATTCAACTTTGATGTCAAGAAGATCGCTGTCGGTCCGTCGGCACCTCCGATGATTGCCACACATCCGGCTGACAAGGGATCGAAGCCCAATGCCAATGAGAGCATGTACGCACCGAAGATTCCGAATTGGGCGCATGCGCCGATAATCATCAATTTAGGGTTCGCAAGCAGTGCCGAGAAGTCGGTCATCGCTCCGATGCCAAGGAAAATCAATGGCGGATACCATCCGTTTTGTACTCCGTTGTATAGAATATTGAGCACTGAACCCTCCTCATAAATACCGATTTCCATTCCCGGTTGGAAGGGAATGTTGCCGATAAGCATACCGAAGCCTATGGGGACGAGGAGCAATGGCTCAAAGTTCTTTTTAATTGCTAAATAAATGAAGAAGCATCCTACCAACAACATTACGAGGTTGGTCCAGTCACAGTTATAAAAACCTGTGAAGCTCCAGAAGGAACGGACACTCTCTCCGAGGAACCCATTAAGAGCGCTATCTGCGAGTAAAACCATGGTTACTTTTATTTATCTGTTTTACTCGATGATCATGATATCGGCGCCCTCAAGTACAGAGTCACCTACGTTAGCTACTATTTTTGTCACAGTACCACCCTTGGAAGTGTGGATGTCGTTCTCCATCTTCATCGCTTCAAGTATGCAAACTGTTGCTCCGGCTTCCACCACGTCTCCAACTTTCACGTTGAAGCTCATGATTGTGCCGGGGAGCGGGCTCTTCACGGCGGATGCCGATCCGGTGCTCACTGCCGGTTTGCTTACCACGCGTTCGCCTGTTTCTGTGCGAGGAGCAGGGGCTGCTTTTTTCACTACGGGAGCTTTTGCCACTGCCGCGGCTGCTTTCTCCTCATCTAATTCTACGGTGTAGGGAACACCGTTGACCTCTACTTGAACCTCATTTCCTCTTACGTCGCCGACGTTGACTGTGAATTTGGTACCGTTGATTTTATACTTATATTGTTTCATTGGTTTTGGATTTTTACTTGCAAGAATTTTTCTTTAGTTCGGGCACCACACGCATATTGTAGATCTTGGAGTTCCACGGTGAATATGCGCGTTTCATGCGTTTGATAGTGAGAATGGTGTCTTCCATGTCGTGTTTGCCACTGAAGTGCTCTGCCAATGCCGCCGCGATTGCCGCGATTGCCTCGCCGGAGTCCGGAAGTTCCTCCTCATTATCGTTGATCACTTTTCTCGCCTCTTTTTTACGTTTCCCCTGTAGGGTCGAGGAGATTTTGCCGAAGCCCAAGAACAGAAGACTTAGAACTACCAATGCGAAAATCACAATACACATTGACATTAATGTCAATGATGTGCCGTGAGGGTCGTTCTCCGACAATCTCTCCGCTTTCTCGGCTTGTGTGGTGACTGCTTCGGCGGCTTCGGCGGAGATCTCCTCCGTTGCCACTTCCGCACTCTCCTCACTCTCAGCGGAGGCTACTGCCATCTCTGTTTCTGTTGTGGGGGTAGCGGCATCCTGCGCTGCCATGGGCATTATCGCCATGGCACCGCAGAACATTAATGCTATTATTGTTTTTTTCAACATCTTTTTCGCCTTTTATTTTGTTGGAGCATCCTTTTTTACAAAGGTATATTGCCATGCTTCTTGGCTGGATTGGTCTCCTTCTTAGTGGAGAGCATTTGAAGGGCGCGGATCACGCGGAAACGTGTGTTGCGCGGTTCAATTACATCGTCGATGTAACCATATTTTGCTGCCACGTAAGGATTTGCGAAGAGTTTGGTGTATTCGTCCTCTTTCTCTTTCTTGATTGCCGCGGGATCCTCCGCCGCTTTCATCTCTTTAGCATAAAGTACGCCTACAGCGCCCTCGGCTCCCATCACTGCGATTTCGGCTGTGGGCCATGCGTAGTTCACATCACCGCGCAATTGCTTGCAGCTCATCACGATGTGGCTACCACCGTAGCTCTTACGCAATGTCACAGTCACTTTAGGCACTGTGGCTTCTCCGTAAGCGTAGAGCAATTTTGCTCCGTGGAGAATCACACCGTTGTACTCTTGTCCGGTGCCGGGCAAGAATCCGGGAACGTCCACCAATGTCACCAAAGGAATGTTGAAGCAGTCGCAGAAACGTACGAAGCGCGCACCCTTGCGTGAAGCGTTGCTGTCGAGCACTCCCGCAAGCACTTTGGGCTGGTTGGCTACGATACCTACAGCCTGACCGTTCATACGTGCGAAACCTACGATGATGTTCTTAGCATAGTCGCGTTGTACCTCAAGGAACTCTCCGTTGTCCACTACGGCGCCGATCACGTCATACATATTGTAGCTGCGTTTAGCGCTGTCAGGCACAATTTCGTTGAGTTTATCCTCCAAACGGTCGATGGGATCATCGCAATCTACAAGCGGAGTCTCCTCCAAATTGTTTTGGGGAATGTAGCTGAGGAGCTTGCGGATAAGTTCCAATGCTTCTTCTCCGGTCTCTGTGGCGAAGTGTGTCACACCGCTCTTGGTGCTGTGTACGGAAGCACCGCCGAGTTGCTCTTGTGTCACATCCTCTCCGGTGACGGTCTTAACCACTGTGGGACCGGTGAGGAACATATAGGAGATTCCTTTGGTCATGATTGTGAAGTCGGTGAGCGCGGGGCTGTACACGGCACCACCGGCGCATGGACCGAGGATGGCGGAGATTTGGGGTACAACTCCTGATGCGAGGATATTGCGTTTGAATATTTCAGCATATCCCGCCAACGCGTTGATACCCTCTTGGATACGTGCGCCGCCGGAGTCGTTAAGTCCGATGATAGGAGCACCCATGCGCATTGCCAAGTCCATCACTTTGCAGATCTTTTGTGCCATTGTCTCTGACAATGAACCGCCGAACACTGTGAAGTCTTGTGCGAAGACGTAGACCAAACGGCCGTCGATTGTGCCGTAGCCGGTCACTACGCCGTCTCCCAATATATGTTTTTTGTCTTGACCGAAGTTGGTGCAACGGTGAGTGACAAACATGTCAAGTTCCTCAAATGAACCTTCATCAAGAAGTTGAGCGATGCGCTCGCGTGCGGTGTATTTGCCGCGTGCGTGTTGTTTCTCAATGGCTTTCTCACCACCGCCGAGGCGTGCCTCGCTGCGACGATCTATTAGCTCTTGAATTTTGTCGAGTTGTGTGCTCATTTTATAAGAGTTTTTTGTTTTTATTTGTTGGGGTCTTCACAAAGTTCTGTCAACACAGCCTCTGTGCATTTCGGGTGGAGGAATGCGATGTGCAAGCCATCAGCTCCTTGACGGGGTTCTTTGTCTATCACGCGCAACCCTTTTTCTTGTACCTCTGCAAGAGCGTTTGCCACACCATCTTCAATTGCGAATGCCATGTGATGCATGCCACCTTTGCCGCCATTTTTCTCAATGAATTTAGCAATAGTGCTATCGGGGCTTGTGGCTTCCAAAAGTTCAATTTTGGTGTCGCCTACTTTGAAAAACGCAGTGGTGACTTTTTGATCGGCTACTACCTCTTGTTTGTAACATTTCAATCCAAGTACACCTTCATAATACTTGATTGCTTCTTCCAAATTTGGCACTGCGATGCCAATGTGCTCAATGTGTGAGATTTTCATTTTTTTATAACGATTTATTTTTAGTTTTTCTGACCGCAAATTTAGCTATTTTTGTCGATTAACACAAAATATGACCTATATATTTACCATATAACGACCCTTTTTTCTTCGGGAAGATACATATTATCCCCTTCTTTGATGGAAAAGGCTTCGTGGAACTCGGCGATATTTTTCAAAGTGTCGTTAACTCTGTTTTTCTCTATGGAATGGGGGTCGCTCTTCACTCGGCATAGGATCTCCTCGTCGCGTATGTTGCTTGCCCATACATTGGCGTATGCGAGATAGAAGCGTTGCATGGCGCTGAATCCGTCAATGTCGTGCATACCCCTCTCTTTCACGGCGTTTCTGTAGGCTGTGAGTGATATGCGCAATCCACCTTGGTCGGCGATGTTCTCTCCCAATGTGTATCTGCCGTTGGCGTGTACCCCCGGCGACACCTCTATGGCGTTGAATTGCTCCACCAGTCCGTCGGAAAGATTCTTGAATTTCTCCGCATCCTCCTTTTGCCACCATTCGTTAAGGTTGCCATCCTTGTCGAACTGCCGTCCTTGGTCGTCGAATCCGTGCGTCATCTCATGCCCTATGACTACGCCTATGGCTCCGTAGTTTTGTGCGTCGTCGGCGTTGGGGTCGTAGTAGGGCGCTTGCAGTATCCCCGCCGGGAAACAAATTTCGTTGGTGGTGGGGTTGTAGTATGCGTTGACCGTTTGAGGGGTCATGTGCCACTCATCTTTGTCCACCGGTTTCCCAAGTTTGTCGTAGTTCTCTTTCACATACCATTCGGCGGCGCTGAGCACGTTCTCCAAATAGCTGCGTTCGGGGTCTATCTGTATGGCGGAATAATCTTTCCATTTATCGGGATAGCCTATCTTCACTGTGAATGTGGCGAGTTTCTCGTGCGCCTTGGCTTTGGTCGACTCCGACATCCATGTGAGGTTGTCGATGTGTGTGCCGAGGGCTATGCGTAGATTCTCCACCATACGGCGCATATACTCTTTGTTTTCTTTGGGGAAATATTTCTCCACATATAGCTCTCCTACCGCTTCTCCGAGCATTGAATTTGGAATGCGCATGGCGCGTTTCCAACGTGGCTCAAGTTCCTCTTTGCCGCTCATCACTCTGTCGTAGAGGTCGAAGCTGGCGTTCACAAAATCATCGCTCAGCACTCCCGTGGATTCCGCCACAAGATTGAAGAGAAAGTAGTCGGTGAGCTGTGTGTCGCTGATATTCGGAAGCATGCCGTTGAGCGCTTCGTAGAATTGCGGACTTAAGACGTTGATTTTTTGTATCTCAGTCAATCCAAGTGCTTTGAAATATCTTTGCCATGCTATATTGGGATATTTCACGCATAGCTCGTCGAGTGTGGTAATATTGTAGCGTGCCACCGGATTCCTACGCTCCTCGCGTGTCATCTTGTGGGTGGCGAACTCCGTCTCAAGGGCGATCACATTCTCCCACACCTCCTCTTGGCGTTGCTCGCCGTAGCCGATGAGTTCCATAAGCCGCTTCACATAGACTTCGTATGCGTCCATGATGCGCTTATTGTTGTCGCTCTTTTCAAGATAGTAGTCTCTGTCTCCGAGTCCGAGTCCCGTTTCTCCGATATGGAGTATGTTCATGTCGGAGTCTTTGGCGTCGGTGCCGACACCGCTGCTGAAGAGTGTGCCGGTGGCGATGCCGCTATGCAGCCATGCCAGATTCTCAGCTAACTCTTCCCGTTTGAATGACTCCACTTTACGTACGTAGGGCATCAGTGGGGATGCTCCCTCGCTGTTCAGGCGCGTTTCGTCCATCCCTTGCGCATACAAGTCGCATACTTTCTGGGCGATTGTGCCTTTTATTTTGCTGTCGGGATTCTCCGCAAGGGTGGTGATTAGTTCTTTAAGTTGCTTGCGGTTGTTTTCGCGTAGCATGTCGAATGTGCCGTAGCGGCTGAACTCCGCAGTCAGCGGATTAGCTTTTTTCCATCCGCCGCAGGCGTATTCGTAGAAGTCGCTCTTCGCGGATACGGTGGTGTCTAAATTGGCTTTATTGATACCTTTTTTTGAGGGCGTGTCGTTCATTATGATGTGTCTCCTATTGTTTGCTGAGGCTATAATTCTGATGAAAATGTGTCTAATTCCTCCTGTGCCAGCTCCCAATTGCTCATGGCATTGTCAAGAGATTTGCTCACCGATTCGTATTCAGCCAAAATTTCGGCGGTCGATTCCCCATTGGAGAGACGAAGCTCTATCTCCTCCTTTTTGGCTTCCAACGATTCTATTTCAGCTTCGGCGTTATCTATCTTTTTCTGAATTTTTGATATCAGCCGCTTGCGTTCTTTTTGCTCTTCGTAGCTGATTTTTTTGCCTGGTAGTGGCTTATCTGCCGTCGCCGGTGTCGCGTTATTGGGTGTTCCGTCGCTGTTTTCGACCTTCCCTTTATCATTGTCGTTGTTGCCGCGCAATGATTCTTTTGTCTCGGTGCCCGCTTTCAGCTTTTCGAGGAAGCCGGTGATACCTCCGAGATTCTCGCGCATGGATCCGTCGGCAAATTCATAGACCCTGTCCACGAGTCCGTTGAGGAAATCTCGGTCGTGACTCACTATTATCGCCGTGCCGTCGAACGCTTTGATTGCATCCTTGAGCACCTCCTTTGAGGTGATGTCCAGGTGGTTGGTAGGCTCATCAAGAATGAGTAGGTTGACGGGGGTGAGCAATAGGCATATCATTGCCAAGCGTGTCTTTTCTCCTCCGCTAAGCACTTTCACTTTCTTGTCGGATGCCTCTCCGCCGAACATGAACGCACCGAGGATATCTCTGATTTTAGTGCGTATGTCGCCCACGGCTATTCTGTCAATTGTGTCGAAGACGGTGAGTTCTCCGTCAAGCAAGGAGGCTTGGTTTTGTGCGAAGTAGCCTATTTTCACATTGTGCCCGATTTTCAAACTCCCTTCGTAGGGTATTTGACCCATGATGCATCGTACCATCGTGGTTTTGCCATGTCCGTTTTTACCGACGAATGCCACCTTCTCTCCGCGGCGTATGGTGAATGTGGCGTTCTCAAACACTTTATGGGCGTCGAATGATTTGCTAACTCCCTCCGCAATCACCGGAAAGTCTCCGGAACGGGGTGCCGGGGGAAACTTCAGCCGCAGACGTGAGGTGTCCACCTCGTCTACTTCGATAGGGACTATCTTCTCCAGCATCTTTATGCGGCTCTGCACTTGGTTCGATTTCGTGGGCTTATATCTGAACCTTTCGATGAAGTCTTTTATTTCGGCTATCTG
>CAYQMV010000013.1:0-41324 GCA_964418705.1 uncultured Sangeribacter sp. | reverse complement strand
GCTCTCGAAGAGAAAATTATCAAACACTAAGCCATTCACCCTCTAACCAAATCTGAATCAATGGAAATCAACGATATTATTCGTGAGGAAAACAAGGTATATAGTAAACCTACACTCCTCGAAGAAGTTCACATGCATTATTGCCCCGGCTGTTCACATGGTGTGATCCATAAGTTGGTGGCTGAGGTTGTGGCCGAAATGGGCTTGACCGAAAAGACCGTAGGCGTTTCGCCCGTGGGCTGCGCCGTGTTCGCATACAATTATATAGACGTGGATTGGGTGGAAGCCGCCCACGGACGTGCTCCCGCCGTAGCCACCGCCCTCTCGCGCCTGTGGCCCGAGAACGTTGTCTTCACATACCAAGGCGACGGTGACATGTCAGCAATCGGTACAGCCGAATCCATCCATGCCGCCAACCGTGGCGAGAACATCGTGATGATCTTCGTCAACAACGCGATTTATGGCATGACCGGTGGTCAAATGGCCCCCACCACCCTCGTAGGTCAGAAAACAGCGACAACCCCTTACGGACGCCGCGTGGACCTCAACGGACACCCCTTGGAAATCACCAACCTCATGGCTATCCTCGACGGCACATGCTACGTCACCCGTCAGTCGGTACACACTCCCGCAGCCGTGCGCAAAACTAAAGCAGCCCTCAAGAAAGCGTTCCAAAACGCTCTCGACAAAAAGGGTACTTCAGTGGTTGAGGTAGTCTCCACTTGCAACTCCGGTTGGAAGATGAGCCCTGAAAAAGCTAATAAGTGGATGGAAGAGAACATGTTCCCCAAATATCCCCTTGGTGATTTGAAAAACGTGTAATTAACCGGCAATATATATATAAACAATGAAACAAGAAATTATTATCGCCGGATTCGGAGGCCAAGGTGTGCTTTCGATGGGTAAGATTTTGGCTTACTCCGGCCTTATGGACGATAAAGAGGTGACATGGATGCCGTCTTATGGTCCCGAACAACGCGGAGGTACCGCCAACGTCACAGTGATTCTTTCCGATGAGAAGATTTCTTCTCCGGTGCTTGATAAATATGATATCGTGATCGCCCTCAACCAGCAGAGCCTTGATAAATTCGCTCCCAAGGTTAAAGCCGGCGGTATCCTTATCTACGACAGCAATGGTATCCACAACGTGCCCGACCGCACCGACATCACCATTTACCGCATCGACGCCATGGGCGCCACTCTCGAAATCGGAGAGAGCAAAGCCTACAACATGGTCGTCATGGGCGCCCTCCTCGAGGCGATGCCCTACAAACTCCCTATGGAGAACGTGATCAAGGGCTTGAAGAAATCATTGCCTGAGCGTCACCACAAACTGATCCCCCTCAATGAGAAAGCCATTGAGAAAGGGCGTTCTTTGGTGAAGTAATTAGAACTTAGTATAAAAGGGTTGCTTGTTTCCATTCTTTCGGGGACGCAACCCTTTTTTAAAGATATTACTCCCATTATATAAATTTACCTGGTTGTTTCAAAGCCGGAGCCACAGTGATGCGGCCCCGGCTTTTAGCATACGGTCAATGATTTATGTTAAGACCCGTGTCTCTGTTAAGAGGTCATACATTCGATGCCGGCGGCGCGTATCTCGGCGGCGAAGGCTTTAAGTTCCTCCATCTCCACTTTTTGGAGGTTCTCCTCGGGTGTGGACCTGTCGATGCTGTAGAGCATCACCTCACGCGGACGGATTGCTTTATACGCCTCCAGGAGCGCTGAGCGTTCCTCGGCGGTGGTGTTGTCGATGTGGGTGCCTTTGTGGGAGCCGCGGAGAAGCATCGTTTGGATTATACCTTCGTGGCTGAACTCTTTGAGCTGCTCCACCACTGTTGCTACGGTGAATTCTTTCGACACGGGGCGGTCGAGGGCGCGCATGGTGGCCTCTATCGCCGAATCAAGTTTCAGAATATTGTTGTCGACAAGATGGAGTGCTTCCACCACCTCTTTCACACCCAGGCGCGTGGAGTTGGTGAGCACCGACACTTTGGCTTCCGGAGCGTACTCGTCGCGCGCGGCGAGCACACCGCGGATTATTTCGAGGAATTGGGGATGGAGCGTTGGTTCGCCGTTGCCGGAGAATGTGATCACGTCGGGACGCAGGTTCTCCGCCTTCATCTCCCTCAATTTGGCGCGGAGGTCGGAGATCACGTTCTCCGCCGCGGGGAGTCCGGTGGTCCCGGTACCCTGGGCGTTGTAGCCCGCCTCGCAATAGAGGCAATCGAAAGAACATACCTTTCCGTCGTTGGGCATGAGATTGATTCCCAGCGACACACCCAATCGGCGGCTATGGATGGGACCAAACACCGTGGAATGGAATAATACTGTCTGATTTTCTGCCATTTAAATAAAAGATTAATGAGCTGTGAGCCAATCCGGACCTACGCCGCACGCCGCTTCAAGGCGCACGCGTCCCTGATAAGCCCCCTCCATATTTCTAACCACCAGCTCACGCATGATTTCCACTTCCTCTTCTGGGACGTTGAAGTTTAATTCATCGTGTACCTGCATGATCATGGTGGATTTAAGTTTACGTTCGCGCATCTCCTTGTCTATGGCGACCATCGCCACTTTGATGATGTCGGCGGCGGAGCCTTGAATAGGCGCGTTGATGGCGTTGCGCTCGGCATAACCGCGCACCACGGCGTTTTTGCTGTTGATGTCGGCTTGTCGGCGTTTTCGTCCGCGGATGGTTGTCACATATCCGTTTTCACGCGCGCCCTCCACGGTCTTGTCCATGAAGTCGCGCACCTTTGGGAAGGTGGTGTTGTAGCCGTTGATTAGCAGCTTCGCCTCCTCGCGGGGGATGTTCAGGCGCGAGGCGAGTCCGAACGCCGAGATTCCGTAGAGGATTCCGAAGTTGGCGGTCTTGGCGTTGCGCCGTTGCTCTGCGGTCACTTCCTCCAGAGTCTCTTTGTATATCTTCGACGCGGTGATGCGGTGGATGTCGTCGCCGTTGTTGAACGCCGTTATCATGGTCTCGTCGTTGGCGAAATCAGCCACCAGACGCAGCTCTATCTGCGAATAGTCGGCGGAGAGGAACACGCATCCGGGGTCGGCGATGAACGCGCGGCGTATCTCTTTCCCCATATCGTCGCGCACGGGGATGTTTTGCAGGTTGGGGTTCGAGGAGGAGAGTCTTCCGGTGGCGGTGACCGTCTGGTTGTAGTTGGTGTGGATGCGTCCGGTGGTGCGGCTGATGGCTTCCGGAAGCGCCGCGAGCCAGGTGTTGACCAACTTCTTCAGCTGCCGGTGCTCCATGATCATCGCCACGATGGGGTGTTTCCCCACCAACCGCTCAAGCACCTGTTCGCTGGTGGAGTATTGTCCCGTTTTCGTTTTCTTGGCTTTCTCGTCGAGCTTTAGCTTGTCGAAAAGAATCTCCCCCACCTGTCCGGGGGATGCTATGTTGAACTCCTGCCCGGCGAGGGCGTGGATATCCTTTTCAAGAAGCGCCATCTTGGCTTGTAGGGAGGTCGAAGCCTCTTTCAGAGCCGCCACGTCGAGCCGCGCGCCGTTGAGTTCCATGCGTGCCAACACTTGCGCCACGGGAAGCTCTATCTCCTCCATCAGTGGCAGCATACCCTCCTCTTCGAGGCGTTTGTACAGCACCGGGCGCAGGAGCAGAGCCACGTGGGCTGTTTGTGCGCTGTGGAGGGCTTGCGCTTCGGATATTTCCTCCGCCTCGTCGAAGAGGGAGAGTGTGGCGCGGCGTGAAGGTGTTTCCACCTCGTTCATGCGTAGGTGCAGATAGGTGGCGGCGAGCACGGAGGGGTCGTGGCGCAGTTCCGGCTCCAGAAGATAGTGTGCGATGCCCACATCGTAGTAGTTCGCCAGCGGTGTGTCGCCGGAGCGTCGCAGGGCTGCCATGACGTGGTCGCGTTTGGCGTCGAACGTCACTTTGAGAAGGTCGCGGCGCGCGAGGGCGTCGAGCACCAGCCCCTCCCCTTCGGGATAGTATGCCGGGACGATGAAATTCTCCCCCGTGGGTAACGATATGGCGGTGTGGAGCCATTGCGCCTCCACATCCTTCTCCCCGGCGGTGTGGAGATAGATGCCACATTCACCGCTCTTCTCCAGCAGCGCGGCGAGCGCGGCGAGGGTTTCTTTGTCGTTTACGATGGTGTAGGTGAGGCTCAGGTCGCTGACGGAGGTCTCTTCAAAAGCACTTTCATCGAAAAGCGAATCTCCCGACGGAGCGGCGGTGATGGCGGTGGATTTTTCCACGTGCGACGCGGTGCCTGTTTCGCCGATACGTTTAAGAACGCGCTGGCGGAGGGTGTTGAACTCCAATTCCTCGAATATGGCGAAGAGACGCTCGGTGCATGCGTCGCGGCGGATAAGGTCCTCCGGACTCTCGGCTATAGGCACGTCGGTGCGTATCGTGGCGAGATATTTCGACAGCTTGATAAGCTCCGTGTTTTCACGCACTTTGCGTTGTATGGCGCCTTTGAGTTCATCGGTGGAGTTTATGAGCTTCTCCACACATCCGAAGTTTTGGATCAGCTTCACGGCGGTTTTCTCGCCCACACCCGGACATCCGGGGATGTTGTCCACCTTGTCGCCCATCAGTGCGAGAAGGTCGATCACCTGGCATGGTGCGGCGATGCCGTATTTTTCGCATACCTCCGCCACGCCGCGGATCTCTATCTCCTGACCCTTGTAGGAGGGCTTGTATTGGAACACGCGTTCGGAAATCAGCTGTCCGAAATCCTTGTCCGGGGTCATCATATAGGTTGTGAACCCCTCGGCCTCGGCGCGCTTTGCCATGGTCCCAATCACATCGTCAGCCTCAAAACCCTCCACTTCGAGGATTGGTATGTTGTAGGCGCGTATGATATCTTTGATGTAAGGGATTGAGAGCTTGATATCCTCCGGAGTGGCTGCTCGCTCCCCTTTGTACGCCTCCATGGCTTTGTGGCGGAAGGTGGGTCCGGCGGGGTCGAAGCATACCGCCAAATGGGTGGGGCGCTCCTTGCGCAGAAGCTCCTCGAGTGTGTTGACAAAGCCGAAGATGGCGGAGGTGTTGAATCCTTTCTGCGTCACCCGTGGCATACGTATCAGCGCATAGTACGCGCGGAATATCAGCGCGTACGCGTCCAATAGGAAAAGGCGTTTCTCTCCCGGCTTTTCTATAGTGTTTTCTCTTGAGTTTTCTGTCAAGTTATCTATCATTGTGTTCCAAATTTTCCGCTAAAATAGTATAAAATAATGACTAATGAAGAATGGGAATGTAAAAAAATTGCTAAATTTGTGGCGAAATTGAATTATGGCCATACTCGATAACATACAAGATCGCCTCGGTGACGAATTAAAGGCGATGAACGAGATAATAAAAAGCACGCTCCACACCGTAAATCCGATGATGAATGAGGTGGTGGACAACTATCTACGTACCAAGGGGAAACAGATACGACCGATAATAGTGATGCTGAGCGCGAAGATGCTCGGTGAGGTCAACGACAGCGTGCTTTACGCGGCGGCGGCGTTGGAGATGCTCCATAATGCGTCGTTGATTCACGACGACGTGGTGGATGAGACTAAGATACGCCGTGGTCAAGACACTATCAACTCTATGTGGGGAAACCATGTGGCGGTGCTGGTGGGTGATTATTTCGTCTCCAATGCGTTGGCGGTGGGTATCCGCACCGGCAACATCCATGTGGTCGCGGCGCTCTCCGAATTGGGCGTGGAATTGAGCACCGGCGAGGTGGATCAGCTTTCCAACGCGCGCAACCACACTTTCAATGAGGAGGCTTATCTCAATATGATCCGCAAAAAGACAGCGTCGCTGTTCATGAACTGCATGAGAATGGGCGCGGAGACTTCCGGAGCCACTCCGGAGCAGTGGACTCCGATGGTACGTTTCGCCGAATTGCTGGGTCTCTGTTTCCAAATCCGCGACGATGTGTTCGATTATTTCCCCGCCGGGGAGATAGGGAAGCCCACGGGCAACGACCTGCGCGAGGGCAAAGTGACGCTTCCTCTGCTCTATGCCTTGCGCTCCGCTCCGCGGGCGGAGGTGGACGCGATGCTCGCCTTGCTCAATAAGGAGCAGCTCTCCGAGGAGGAGATACATACGCTGGTGGAGTTCGCCGTGCGCAGCGGAGGAATCGACTACGCTTACTCGGTGATGCGTGAAATGCAGCGTGAGGGGGCGGAGATTCTGGAGAAATACCCCGACTCCGACGCGAAGAAATCTTTCTCAGAGATATTCGAGTTTATCATCAGCAGAAAAATCTAGCCACCGTGTTAGCCATCGCGTTAGATGCGGTGTTAGGCGCGGTGTTGTGCGTAATGTCCGCCGCGGTGATTGGCAAGGGTTGAAACAAGTTTACTTCTCAGACTGTCAGGCAAGTATTTAAGTTTCTGTATATAAACAATTGATTCACAGGTAAATAAAATTTAAAGGTAGATATGGAGTTTTCTTTTTTAATGGCGGTGGAGATAATAGGTACTATCGCGTTCGCCATTTCCGGCATACGTTTGGCTGCGTACAAGCGTTTTGATTGGTTCGGGGCATACGTGGTGGGTTTGGTCACCGCGATCGGCGGAGGGACGCTGCGCGACCTCCTTTTGGGTATCCCGGTGTTTTGGATGCAGACACCTATGTACATCCTCGCCACGGCATTGTCGTTGGTGGCGGTGTTGCTGTTTAAGAAAACTCTTGTCACCGGATTCCGTTCGCTGTTCCTTTTCGACGCCATAGGATTGGCGTTGTTCGTGATCACGGGCATCAACAAAACCCTCGACGCCGGCTTCGCGATGTGGGTGGCGATAATCATGGGTTGCATCACCGGAGCGTTCGGCGGTGTGGTGCGCGACATACTTATCAACGAGGAACCCCTCTTCTTCCGCAAGGAGATTTACGCCACGGCGTGTCTCGCCGGAGGCGTGGTCTACTCCATTTGTTGCCTGATCCCTTTCCTTTCGGTCTTTGTCGCCGACTCCGCGTGCGCCGTCACCGTGATTGGACTGCGTATCCTCGCCAACCATTACAAATGGAGACTCCCGATCCTCAAGGTTGATGCCAAGAAGGAGGAGTAGGATTTGGCGGATAACGAATAATTTTATATTTTTGTGGGTGAATGGAGGCTCCGCCATAAATTCTGTGGCAGCCCTCCCATATTGGAATATGTAGGAAACTAACTTTAAAATTATAAGTAAGATGTTAAGCGAAAAAATGCAAGAGGCTCTTAATGAGCAGGTGAATGCTGAATTTTGGTCGGCATACCTTTATCTTTCCATGAGCATGAAATTCAGTGCCGCGGGACTCCCCGGAGTGGCTAATTGGTTTAAAATTCAATTCAAGGAGGAACAGGCGCACGCCGAGATCTTCATGAACTATATCAACCAGCGCGGCGGCAAGGTGACTCTGAAAGCCATCGACGCGGTGCCCACGGAATGGGATGCCCCTCTCGACGCGTTTAAAGCGACTTTGGAGCATGAGAGAAAGGTCACTTCGCTCATCAACAACCTCTACGCCGTGGCTGAAGCGGAGCATGACTACGCCACCCGCGACCGTCTCGCGTGGTTCATCAGCGAACAAGTGGAGGAGGAGGAGACCGCGCAGGAACTTATCGGCAAATTCACGCTTATCGGCAGCGACGGCATGGGCAGATATATGCTTGACCAGGAGTTGGCGGCGCGTGTTTACAATGAGCCGGCACCCCTCGCCAACGCCAAGAATTAAGGCGTATAGGTCAAAAAAAAATCGCTGACACCCTCACGGGCTTAGCGATTTTTAAATCGGTTTGGTGTTTGTTTCTTCTCTTGTAAGTAATACAATCGAAGAGGTCATTTTGTTCACACCAATCATGAAAAAATTATTATTTTTGTGTGTTAAATGCGATATCAAGTGTGTGCCTAATACTGCATAAGGTGCTGATTTACATTAATCTAAATCAACTTATACGCTACGATGGCTAATTACATTTTTTTTGCGATGTAAATAGTCACCACGCCGAAGGTGAGGGAGCGGAACTCCGCTGAACTGAACCCGGCTTCGCATATAATCTTAGTCATAGATGAGCGCGAGGGACACGCCGCGATGCTTTCCGGGAGATACGTGTAGGCACGTGAGTCTCCGCTCACCATTCTCCCTATCAGGGGAATTATATGGTGCGAATAAAGCCTGTACATACCCAACAGGGGCTGCCGCGCCGGCTCGGAGAGCTCTATAACGCATAGGCCCCCCCCTTTTCGCAGCACGCGGTGCATCTCACGGTATCCTGCGGGGAGATTTGAGAAATTGCGCACCCCGTAAGCCACCGTCACAGCGTCGAAACTCGCGTCGGCGAACGGCAAAGCCAGGCAATCCGCGGTTTGGAAACGTATGTCAGCTCCCGAGGGATAGCGTTTGCGGCATTTCTCCTCCGCCACACGGAGCATCCCGGAACTGAGGTCGATACCCGTGACGCGCGCCCCCTTGAATGTGTCGTACAAGCGGAACGCCACATCGCCGGTGCCGGTGGCGACATCCAGAATCTCCGGAGAGGGGGCATCCATGCCCCCACCAAGCATCTTTATCGCACGGCGGAGCCAATAGCGGTGAAGCCCGAACGTCATCGCCGTGTTCATAAAATCATAGTGGGGGGAGATGTGGTCAAACATCTCCTCCACCTGTGAGGCCTTGCCCCCCTCGCGTGAATAGGGGGTGATATCTGTCACTTCGAGGTTCAGAGGGTCGCCAGACATGCTTCCACCTTTTCGCGAATAGATTCTTCAGTGTCTTCTCCGGCGGCGTCGCGGTCGAATTTCTTGCCGGTGACGTGCTCGTAAAGCTCTATGTAGCGCTCCGACACCTCACGGCAGTATTCATCGGTCATTTCAGGCACTTTCTGACCCTCTTTGCCCATGAATCCGTTAGCCACAAGCCATTGGCGCACAAACTCCTTGGAGAGCTGCTTCTGCGGTTCGTCGGCGGCGAGACGCTCCTCGTAACCCTCGGCGTAGAAATAACGCGACGAATCGGGAGTGTGTATCTCGTCGATGAGAATCACTTCGCCGTCGATGAGTCCGAACTCATATTTAGTGTCCACGAGGATAAGACCTTGGCGTGCCGCCATCTCAGTGCCGCGGGCGAAGAGCGCCAAAGCATATTTCTCCACCTTCTCATACACATCGGCGGGGACGATGCCCTGTGCGATGATCTCCTCGCGAGAGATGTTTTGGTCATGTCCCTCGTCAGCTTTGGTGGTGGGGGTGAGGATGGGTGTGGGGAGCTTTTGGTTCTCCTTCAGACCCTCGGGAAGTGCCACGCCGCATATTTCGCGCGCTCCCGCCTTATACTCGCGCCATGCGCTTCCGGCGATGTAGCCGCGCACGATGACCTCCACTTTCAAAGGTTCCGCTTTCTTGCCTATGGTCACCATAGGGTGCGGAGTCGAGAGCTTCCAGTTTGGCACTATGTCGGCGGTGGCGTCGAGGAAGTATGCCGCAATTTGGTTGAGCACACGTCCCTTGGAGGGGATACCCTTGGGAAGTACCACATCGAATGCCGAGATTCGGTCCGTGGCCACCATCACCATCAACTTGTCGTCGATATTATAAGCATCGCGCACTTTGCCGCGATATTTAGAAACCTGCTTCTCAAATTTAAAATTTGTCTCTGTAAGTGCCATAATAATTATTTTGTTGTTAGTTTTTTTCTAATTTACATCCAATCATTGTCCATCCCTCGGAGGGAGAGTTCCGGATTAGGTGAATCTCTTGCCGAAGCGTATCTCCACCTCGTTCACCACCTGACGTAGTTTCTGTTCGTCGGCGATGGGATAGATCAGGAGGGCGTTGCCGTTGTCCGCCACGATATAGTCCTCCAGCCCGTATGCCACCACTATCTTGTCGCCGTTGATGGAGAAAACGGAGTTGTGGCACTCCTGCGCCATCACCTTGCTGTTTTGGGTGACGTTCCCCTCCTTCGTCTTCGGCGACATCTCACGCAGGGAGGTCCATGTGCCGAGGTCGGACCATCCGAGGTCCACCGTCTTCACATATACGTTGTCGGCTTTCTCCATGATCGCGTAGTCCACGGAGTTGGAGGGCGCGGAGGAGAACACCTCGTTGATGAAGGGTCGTTCGCGGTCGGTGCCGTAGACTCCCGGTTCGGAGTTGAACACCCCGGCGGTTTCGGTGTCGTGCTCCTCGAAGGCGCGGAGGATGGAATCGGCGCGCCATAGGAAGATACCGGAGTTCCAGAAGAACTCTCCGCTGGAGAGGAAGAACTTGGCGAGCTCCAGGTTTGGCTTCTCGGTGAAGCTCTTCACCTTCATGAATGAGTCGCGGTCCGCCACGGGACGTCCGCGCTGGATGTATCCGTAGCCGGTGTGGGGGGTTGTGGGCTTGATGCCGAGGGTGAGGAGAGCGTCTTGGTCGCGCACAAACTCCACACCCTCCCTCATAGCCTCCACAAAGGCTATCTCTTTGAGTATGAGGTGGTCGGAGGGGAGGGTGATGATCACCGCCTCGGGGTCGCGCGCAAAGATATGGTGCGCGCTCCAGCACACGCACGGGGCGGTGTTGCGGCGAGCCGGCTCCGCGAGGATGTTCTCCTCCGGAATCTCCGGCAGCTCACGACGCATCTCTTCGATATACAAGGCGTTGGTCACCAATATTATATGGTCGGCGGGGACCAGCTGCATGGCGCGGTCCACCGTGGATTGCAAAAGTGTGCGTCCCGTGCCGAAGAAGTCGATAAACTGCTTGGGGTGGCTGTTGCGGCTCATCGGCCAGAAACGTGACCCCACGCCTCCGCACATTATCACACAATATGTATGGTTCATGATCATGGTTTGTCAGTTAAGCTTTTTGTCGTTGTATTTTGTTGCTGTGCTATACTATGTGGGTAGCTGTGTAGCTACTATGCCGCCACCTCCTTGAATTGGTGCTTCACACCCTCCACCACGTTGAGTATGTAATCGCCGAGCTTCTCCGCCTCACCTATGAGGTCCATGAAGAAGATACCCTCTTGATAGTCATACTTCTTATCGTTGATGTTCGATATGTTGGCGTCGCGCAGACGGTTGCGGTAGTTGTTGATTTCACGCTCACGGTTGTAGGAGTTGATGATGAGGGCCTCGTCGGGGGCCTCCATCTCACGCAGCAGGGCGAGCATATTCTTCACCGCCCCGTCCACGAGCTTATACATGCCGTCAAGCTCTTTTAGGATCCATTCGTCAAACACGACCTTGTTGGTGTTCTTGCGCTCTATGGTCTTAGCCACGTTGAAGCAGCTGTCGGCGATGGACTCTATCTCGCTGATGATGCGCAACATTCCGCTGACGCGCATCTTACCCTCGGGACTCAGGCGCCCCTCCGCCACTTTGTTGAGGTAGTTGCCTATCTCTATCTCCATGCGGTCGGAGATTTCCTCGTATTTCTCAAGACGGTTGTAGGTGTTGCTGTATTCGTCGGAGTCGGGACGCTGGTGGAGCATCCCCTGCGCCATCGAAACCATGCGGTCCACACGCTCGGCATAGACCACTATCTCTTTCTGCGCCTGCGCTATGTTAAGCTCCGACGCGGAGAGAAGTCCCCTGCCGATAAACTTGAGGGAGAACTCTTCGTCGCTCTCTTTGTGGCGCGTGGGGACAATCCAGCACACCACTTTCACGTATAACTCGGTGAACCATATCATTATTAGGAGGTTGCAGGCGTTGAAAACGGTGGGGAACATGGCGAGTCCGAAAGCGATACCGGTGGTGTTCCCCTCAATCATGGGATCGGAGCCGCAGCAGGCTTCGGTGATCCACGACACTAAATCCACGAATGGATAGAAGAAGCACAGTGTGATCATGGAGCCAATGACGTTGAAAAGCACGTGGCCCATGGCGGTGCGCTTGGCGGCGAGGTTTCCGCTCATAGAAGCGAGTACCGGGGTGATGGTGGTTCCTATGTTGCCGCCAAGGATTATGGCGCATCCCATGACGAAGGGTATCCACCCCTGGCTGCACATGATAAGCGTTATGGCGAAGGTGGCGGCGGAGCTTTGCACCGTCATCGTGAGGATGATGCCAACGGCGAAGAAGATAAGCACCGAAGTGCCACCCATGCCGGTGTACTCCTGAAGGAAGTGGAGCATCTCCGGATTCTCCTGGAGGTTAGGCACATACTGGCTGATAAGGTCCAAGCCCATGAACAGGAAGCAGAAGCCTATGAGGAACTCTCCGAAGGATTTATATGAGCCCCGTTTCATGAAGAGCATAGGCACTCCCACGGCGAAAAGCAGTATCGTGTAGGAGGAGATGCTGACTTCGAAACTGAAGGCGGAGATAATCCATGTAGTCACCGTGGTGCCGACGTTGGCTCCGAAAATCACCGACATGGACTGCGCCAACGACATTAGTCCGGCGTTGACGAAACTCACCACCATCACTGTGGAGGCACTGGAACTCTGAATTAACGCGGTGATTAGGATACCGGTGATTACTCCGGTGACGCGGTTGCGCGTCATGATACCGAGGATGTTGCGCAGGCGGTCGCCCGCTACTTTCTGTAGGCCCTCACTCATCACTTTCATTCCGTAGAGGAACAAACAGACGGCGCCTAACAGGCTCAGAAACTCTATGAAACTATAATTCATCGAAAGGGAGGAATTTATATTCTGCTGCAAAGATAATAAATATCTCCGATATTTTAATTTAAGGGCGCGGTTCTCATCTGCATTAGTGTCGCAAATATTGAAATGGGATGGTGGAAATTATTTGCTGCAATCAAGATAATTATGTAATTTCGCAAATAGAAACGGCAGTTTCGGAAACGGCGGTTTCTATTCTGAATTTATTGCACATGAAATTCTACGACAGAACCGAAGAGATTGCGACTCTTCAAAGAATACGCGAGAATGCAAAAGAGAATGCCCAATTCACAGTTGTCACCGGACGACGTCGGATTGGGAAAACATTGCTTGTGCTGGAAGCTTACAAAGATACTCCAATTCTATATTTCTTTGTCGGCCGTAAGGCTGAGAATTTGCTTTGCGAGGAGTTCCGGCATGAGGTGGAGACGAAACTTGAAATAAAGATGGGGGGCGCGCCGGCAAACTTCGCGGAAATATTTGACTATCTTATGTCGCTCTCAAAAGAACGCGGCTTCACGCTGTTTATCGATGAGTTTCAGAACTTTTACAGGGTCAACCCCTCTGTGTTCAGCGATATGCAGAAAATTTGGAATCTGAACCATGCGTCGTCAAAAATTAATCTCATAGTCTGTGGGTCGGTTTACTCTATGATGTCCAAGATATTCCGGGATAAAAAGGAACCTCTCTACAACCGCCAGAACCGATTTATGCAAATAAAAGCGTTCCGGCCGTCGGTGCTGAAAGAGATAATGCGTGATTACTCACCTGATTACAGCAATGACGATTTGCTTGCCCTCTATTCATTCACGGGAGGCGTGGCGAAGTATGTGCAACTGCTTGTCGAAGACCATGCCCTTACGGTCGACGCGATGATCGACAGCATCATAAGCTCCGATTCGGTGTTCATCAACGAGGGACGCTCCATTCTTGTGGAGGAATTCGGTAAGGATTACGACACCTATTTTTCAATCCTGTCGGCAATAGCATCCGGGCACACCAGAAGGTCTGAGATTGAATCAGTGATAGGAAAGGAGGTCGGCGGCTATTTGACGCGGCTTGAGGTGGACTATGGAATAATAAAAAAGGAGATGACGCTTGGATCCAAACCTATGACAAAGAACGCCATATATACTATCCATGACAATTTCCTCGCGTTTTGGTTCCGTTTTATTTTCAAATACGGACACATGCTTGAAATAGGCGCGTATGGACAGATGCGCACCCTTATCCGGCGTGACTACGCGACATTTTCCGGCAAGATGCTAGAACGATATTTCTATGAAAAGGCTGCCGAGTCCGGCGAATACACTATCCTGGGACGTTGGTGGGACCGCAAAGGTGAAAATGAAATAGACTTGATCGCCGCCAACGAAATTGATAAAACGGCGGTGGTTTACGAAATCAAACGTCAGCGTAGGAACATAAATTTCGGCGACCTTGACGAGAAAGTGAAAAGAATGCTCACACGTATTGACGCATTAAAGAGTTACCTCGTTGAGACGCAAGGTCTTGATATGGAGAATATGTAGCCGCAGGCGATGGACGTGTTCCATTGCCTGCGGCTAAGTTTATTTGATTTGTTATTTCGCCAGGATTTTGAGGGTGGAGTCGCCGGACTTCACGAGGTAAACGCCTTGCGCCGGGAGACGCATGGAGATTGCGGATGAGGCGGCTGGATATGAAGCCACCATGGAGCCGTCGAGGGCGAAGATCGCCACGGGTGTGCCCTCCGGGGCGGTGATTGTGACTGTCAAGCCATTCACGGATACGGCGGTGGCGGCATCGGAGCGCGCGCTGTCCACGCCAGTGCTGTTGTTCTCAAAATGGAATGAGACGGAGCCGTCGCTGAGCTCTTTAATGTCGGTGATGGGAGTGTTGAGGTGTTTGCCGCTCCACGCCGCCATTGAGGGGTTGGTGGTGTCGGTGAACGAGGTCACATTTTTTCTGCCGGGGAACGGCGTGTTCGATTCATCGTAGTCGTTGACTCCGCCAGCCTCCACGAGGTCCACATGCTGATGCTCGTAGGAGTTGGGCATGTCGTCCGTCCAAACATCCGCGTCGTAGTCTATATGCCACACGAGCATTCCATGGTACGGCAGATAATAGTCCCATTCCGTTTGTTGGCGGTTTTCGAAGACATAATACTCATTCTCCCTGTCTGTGGGGATTATGAAAGAGGAGTCGTAGTTCACGGCTGGGGGTAGGAGGGAGTAGTCGCCGGTAGTCTGAAGTCTTTGCGGAGAAGACCATCCCATCACCGCCCGTTCGTAGGCGGAGAAGAGCGGGGGCGTGTTTCCTTCGTTGAGGTAGCTTCCATGCGACATGATGTCCCAGTATCCCGGGGTGCGGAAATCGTAGTATGTGATGTCGTAGTGGTCGCATAGCCCCATGGTGTGGGCGAACTCATGGCAGAAGATGCCGATAGTGTTCATCGTGGTGCCACGGTATAGTTCCGCAGAGCATCCGTATGTGTCAATTTTCTTGCCGTTGAAGATGATCGCCGGGGCATCCTCTTCGTCTCCGTAGACCGACCAAGACTGCGCCCAGATGTTGGAGTCGTCGTCGGTGTCGCAATAGTCGGCTCCGGCGTGTACGACGTAGACGATATCCACGGTTCCGTCATTGTCATTGTCGTATCTGCTGAAATCGAAGTCCTCCCTTTCGCCGAGGGCTTTCACTATCTCCACCATAAGTTCCAGACAGCGTTCGTCGCCGTTGCTGTATCCGTAGTAGTCGTGTTCGTGTGTCGCGGTCACGGGGCCGTAGACCTCGAATTGTGTGTCGAGCTGTCCGTTGGAGTTGGCGAGGTAGTAGTCCCTCACGGAGCCTTTGGCGGTGCCGAATATGGAGGTGTAGTCGTATCCCTCTTTCATCAGCCAGTCGTTGAATTGCTGTTTATCGTAGGTGAAGCCCTTGTCGGGGAAGTCCACGAGGATTACGGGAAATCGGCTGACACCCTTGGTGGGGATGTCCTTAGTCCGTTCTTCGGTGATATTGTTGATGGATGTTTTTTGTTTGTTGGCTGATTTTACGCGTACTTTCCCGGCGTAGGTGTCGATGAGGCGGTTTTGCATATCCTGTTGGTCCAGGCGGCGTATCTCCTCGGGAACGTCTCCGGTGGAGACGATATGTCTTGTGGGCGTGACCTTACCCTCCGCCACGATGGCGTAGTGGTAGAATCCGTCGTTGCCCTTTTTCACGAGATAGCCATCCTCGGTGGTGGCGAAGTGAAGATGTTCGTCGCCGTGGAGTCGGATTGTGACGGTGGATCCGTCGGGGTTGGTGTGTGTGATGGGTCCGGGGTATGCCGGAGCAGCGTAGGCATGGATGCCTCCGCCGAGTAGGAGCGCGAGGAGCGCGTTCCTCAGAGTTTTTTTAGTTAGCATAGTTCTAAAAAGCATTTAGGTATATGTCGTTAAAATAAAGTTTATACGTTAGCAAATATTCTACGGACGTGTCAGTCCGATAATGGCCGCCTTTCCCCTACCTCAGCTTGAGCGTGGTCCCCGGTATGTCGGCGGCGGAGGGGTTTAGCCTCCGGAGCGCGTCGAGGGTCATTCCCAGGCGTTGGGCTATGGAGAAAAAGGAGTCCTCCTCCCCTATGGTTATGGAGCGCATATCCTTGGGGGCGGTGTCGAGTTTGGCTTGGAGGTACACCTCCTGCCACGGAGTTATTTCACGGTCCGCCGCGGCGTCGTTGTACGCCATGAGCTTCGCCGGGTCCATTTCAAACTCTTTGGCGATGGAGGAGAACGTGTCGCCGGGCACGGACATGACGTAGTGCAGTCCCCGGTATCGGCGGATGATGTGCGCGTGCTTCATCTGCTCGAAGATGAAGTCGGCGGTAGCCACGCCGTCGTCGTCGCTGTCGCGGTCGAGTTTATAGAGGTCGTATTGCTGGATTATCGCGATGAGGCGGTCGGCGTAGTTCGGGTCTGTGGCGTATCCGCAGGCTTTCAGCCCCCTCGCCCATCCCTCGTAGTCTTGGACGCTGAGGTCGAACAGTGGGGCGTAGCGTTTGCGGCGCAGGAACTTGGAGTGGTCCACGAAGCTCTCCAGGGGTGATTGGTATGCTCGGAAGCACTCGTCGGCGGCGTCATCGTTTCGCAGCAGCGTGTCGCCGTTCCAGTCGGCGTGGCATTTGATGCCGAAGTGGTTGTTGCCCCTCGTGGCGAGGGAACTCCGTCCCGCGGCGCTCTCCAGGAGTCCTTGCGCCAGCGTTATCGACGCCGGGATACCGTATGCCTCGCGCTGCGCCACCGCTATATCGCCATATTTGTCGATATAGTCCCTATAAGGGTCGTTTTTTCCCATTAGGCATGGGATAGCGAGCGCAAAAAACGAAAAAACAAGTAAATATTTTGCGTAATGCATTTTTTTGCCTAAATTTGTTTCGGCTAACAAAATTACACAAAATTCAGTTGCCATGAAAGAGATAATCATCACAACTACAGTACGCAGTTATGAAATGAGTGAGCTTCCGGAGTCTGACCGCCTATTGATAGAGCGTGCGAAGGAAGCCACGCGCCGTTCCTACGCGCCCTTTTCGAAGTTCCATGTCGGGGCAGCCATCTTGCTGGGCAACGGCGAGACGGTGTGCGGCTCCAACCAGGAGAACGCGGCTTTCTCGTCGGGCACGTGCGCCGAGAGGTCGGCGTGCTTCTACGCCGGGGCGAAGTATCCCGGGGTGGCGTTGAAGAAGATCGCCATAGCCGCGTGGACCAAGGAGGGGAAGCCCGAGGGTATGGAGTATGACGAATACTTCCAGCCGAAGCCTATATCGCCGTGCGGCGCGTGCCGTCAGGCGTTGATGGAGTATGAGAATATGACGGGCCCCATCGAAGTGCTTCTCTATGGCAAAGAGGGTGTCTACCGCGTGGACTCCATCGCGGCGTTGCTCCCCCTGACATTCGTGGATTTTTAGTGTGAGGGAGCGTGGATTCAGGTGTCTCGCCTCTTAAAGCCACGCACCTTTAAAAATGTGCCTTAAAATTAAGAACAAGTAAACAGGAACAATAACCCCAAAAACAAGACCTATACAAAGGCAATATGAAAAGAAATATCCTTACTTTGGCGGCTGCCGCCGTAGCCATTGTGTCGTTTGCCGACGACAAGGTGGAGGTGCCTGATTCCACAGGCTTCAAATTCACCGATGTGAAAGTAGTGAAAACCACTCCCGTGAAGGACCAGAACAAATCCGGCACGTGCTGGAGCTTCGCCGGAACCTCGTTCATCGAAGATGAGGTGCTGCGCAAGGGTGGTCCGGAATTGGATCTCAGCGAGATGTTCACCGTGCGCCATTGCTATTCCGACAAGGCGGAGAAATATGTCCGCATGGACGGTAAGATCAATTTCGCCCAGGGTGGCGGCATGCAGGACGTGATATACGTGATGAAGAACTACGGACTTGTTCCGGAATCGGCGTACAGCGGCTTGAACTACGGAGAGGAGAAGCACTCCCACTATGAGCTCGCCGACGGTCTTGAGGGATACCTCAACGGCGTGCTCCGCAACGGCAACAAGAAGCTCTCCACCGGATGGATGCGCGGCTTCAACGGCATCCTCGACGCTTACTTCGGAGCGCTCCCCGAGACCTTCACATACAACGGAAAGACCTACACCCCCCAATCCTTCATGAAGATGCTGGGAGTGAACCCCGACGATTACATCGCCATCACCAGCTATACACACCATCCCTTCTACAAGAGTTTCCCCTTGGAGGTCGCCGACAACTGGCTCTGGTGGAAGTTCATGAACCTCCCCATGGAGGAGATGCAGGCCGTGGTCGACAACGCTATTGAGAACGGCTATTCCGTGGCATGGGCCGCTGATGTCAGCGAGGGTGGCTTCAAATGGAGAAAAGGCTACGCGGTGCTCCCCGAGGAGGTCAAGGAATCCGATTTGGAGGGTACGGAGTTGAGCCGTTGGGTGCAACTGAGCGACAAAGACCGCGCCGAGAAGCGCTACGATATACATGGTCCCGTGAAAGAGATGACAGTGACTCAGGAGTCACGCCAACGCTCTTTCGACAACAAGGAGACCACCGATGATCATGGAATGACGATTGTAGGTATCGCCAACGACCAAGAGGGCAACAAGTATTACAAGGTGAAAAATTCCTGGGATACCAACCAACTCTACGGCGGCTTTATCTATGTCTCTGTGCCCTATTTCTTGGAGAAAACCATCGGCATTATGGTCAATAAGAATGCCGTTCCAAAAAATATAGCTTCAAAGATCGAAGAGTAACTTATTTTTCATATTTATAAAACCCGTAATCATTCATGTTAAGGCTTTTCTCCAAAGCCTAAGATGTAAAACACCTTAATCATACAAAGTGCATTTAAATTATTATATCTCTCATTCCGGTTGCGCGTGAGCGTCGCCGGATTTTTTTTGCCGTCACTTCTTTGCCGTCACTTCTTTAACCGGCGGTAGATGGCGATTGCCGCCGCGGATGCCGCTATTGCCGAGAGGAGTGCGGAGAGCAGCGCGGCGAAGATGGCGGTTTTCGAGGATTCTTTCGCTGATTCCTTGGCGGAGTCGGCGGTGATGATTTTGGGGATTGTCACGGTGTCGCGGAGCACGGAGGTCACGGTGTCGCGGAGCACGCGTGAGCGCGCTTGTGAGTGCCACCGCTCCATGAGGATAGTGTCGCCGCGCGATGAGGTCGCGACGCTGTCGCGGATGATGACGGAGTCGCACCGCCATCTGACGACTTCGGAGGAATCGCGCACGACGCGGAGGGATTCCACCGGGACATAGATTTTTTTCGAGCAGGCGGAGCACGCCCACGACAGTGCCGCCACGGATAAGAGTGTGGCAACCAGAGAGATTGAGAATTTCTTCATAGGATACAAAATTTAAAAACAGCGCGAATATAGTGAATTATTTTCAGATAATATTAAATTCGCAATAAATTATATATGATAAAACGCTGATGAGGGGTTATAAGTGGTTAAAAACTAAAATAAATAAGGAAAAATTTGGAGGAAGTGGAAAATAATTACTAACTTTGCACTCGCAAAATATGCCAGAGCCGAATTTGGTAGTTTTGCCACCAGTGGTCCATTCGTCTATCGGTTAGGACGAGAGATTTTCATTCTCTAAAGAGCAGTTCGACTCTGCTATGGACTACCAAATAAGCAACAACAAAAGCAAAGAAAAAAATCATGGCAAATCATAAGTCTTCTATCAAAAGAATTCGCCAAACAGAGAAACGCCGCTTGGCTAACCGCTACTGGGTTAAGACCGTGCGCAACGCAGTTCGTAAGATCCGCAAAATGACAAACAAAGAGGAAGCTACCGCAGCTTACAACAAGGTTTCCGCTTTGTTGGAGCGTCTTGGTCGCAAGAATGTGATCTCCAGAAACAAAGCTTCCAACCTTCGTAGCAAATTGAGCAACCATATCAATAAGCTCGCATAAGTAGAAAATATACTTCGCTGTGAGGGATTCAGTCCCTACAGACGGAGGAAGTGGGTCCATTCGTCTATCGGTTAGGACGAGAGATTTTCATTCTCTAAAGAGCAGTTCGACTCTGCTATGGACTACTCCCCAACAGCGCATCGCTTGTCTCTGAAAAGTGGCAGGCGGTGCTTTCTTTATTTAGGCTGAAAATGGAGCGATACATGCATGAAGGGTGCCTCGAAGCGGGGTGCGACGAGGCGGGGCGCGGATGTCTCGCCGGTCCGGTGGCCGCCGCCGCCGTGATTCTCCCTCCGGATTTCGACTGCGAGGGACTTAACGATTCCAAACAGCTCAGCGCCAAGAAGCGTGAGGAGCTGCGCACGCGCATAGAGAGCGGAGCCGCCGCATGGTGCGTCGCCATGCTCTCCCCCGGGGAGATTGATGAGATGAACATTCTCAACGCTTCGATAGAGGCGATGCACAGGGCGTTGGCGGGCTTGAGGCTCACCCCCGCGCATATCATCGTGGACGGCAACCGCTTCAAGCCTTACGGCGACATACCCTACACCACCGTGGTCAAAGGGGATGCGAAGTACGCGGCGATCGCCGCCGCGTCGATACTCGCGAAAACGCACCGCGACGAGTTGATGCTGAAGCTCGCCGCGGAGTGTCCCGGCTATGCATGGGAGAAGAATATGGGGTATCCCTCGAAGGCGCACCGCGAAGCCCTTGCCGCGCTCGGACTCACTCCATACCACCGCAAGACCTACGGCCCCTGTAAGAAAATTTTGGAGGGCGAGGGATAGCACTCCCTTATTCGGGCGCGAGGGCGTAGACCCTGTCTTTCACTATTTCACCGCGGAGCGATGGGGTGACCTTGTCTAGAACCGCGGGATCTATCGGTTTGCCGAAAGTCACGGTGAACCGTTTCCCCGTCGCGCGGCACAGTTCCCCGGGGAGAAGCACTTGTTCGAAATTGAATTTCAACCCTAACTTTTTGCGCCACCGCGCCCAGCGGTAGAAGCGCATAGTGTTGACCCCTCCGAAATAGACGGGGATAATCGATCTGCCCGTCTCCTTAGCTTTCGCCACGAATGATTTCTGCCACTTGAGATCCCTGATTCCCTCTTCCTGCAGGCGCGAGACCAGTCCCGCCGGGAAGATAAGTATCTGCGCGTCGGACGCGTATGCCCCGGATATCGCGAGGGTTCCGCCGCGTCCCTGCCCCTTGTATTTATTTATAGGCACGAACACCCCTTTCAGAGGGCGCACGTTCATAAGCAGGTCGTTGACGGGGAATTGGATGCCGCCGTCGCCGTAGATTCTTCCGAGGAGTGCTATCAGGGCTATGCCGTCGAGCCCCCCGAGCGGATGGTTGGACGCGAACACGAACCGTCCCTCGGAGGGGATGTTGTCCAGCCCGCGCGCCTCCACGGAGATGCCGAGATATTCGAGAACGCGGGTGGCGAAGAGCCATCCCGCCGCGGGGAACGCGTGGCGCAATACGGCGTTCAGTTCCCGTTCACGGATGATGCGTTGCAGACGGTGGATGAGCCATCGCGGGAGGCGGCGTTTGAGCTTTTGGTCGAGGATGGCTTCGAGGTCTATTTTCAACGCCGATGTTTCCATTTCATCGGTGGCGGCGACACCGGGACCGGGGAGTATCTCCTTGCCGGAAGCGTCGGTGATTACCGCATGGCGGGTAGAGTGTTCATTTTCCATGCCGCAAAAGTAAAAAATAAATTTTGCTCATTCGGCAAAGTTTCATAATTTTGTGATATAAAGATGTGATAAAAAGGACACCTACGATATGGCACTTTTGCGATATAAGCAGTTGGCAATATGTCTGTTATTGCTGTTGAGCGCATGCACGAAGAACGAATTTAAGCTACGTGTGGATTTTGGCAACGCCAAAATCACGGAATCCATCAATGCGGTGTATTATAGTTCCGACTCCAAGAAGGGGTGGATCACCGAGCAGAGCATTCCGGTGGTTGAGGGCGTGGCGGAGGCTGTGGGCATCACCCGCAACCCCTCGGTGGTATATCTGTATGCGTCAGACAGTTCGCTGAAAGTGGTGTTCTACGCCGAGCGCGGCGATGAGATAAAAATCGACGCGTCGGGGGGCACATGGATGGTGTCGGGCAACGACATCAACGAAGAATGGAGCGCGTGGCGCAAGAAAAACGAGGCGACGCTCAACCGATACGACGCCAAGGCCAAAAACGCGCTTGTGAAGAAATATGTGAAGGCGCACCCCGATTCTCCGGTGTCGCTGTTGATTCTGTGCACCACATATTCCGCGGTGGAGGACCCCGAGGAGTACGAGAAATTATGGAACACCCTCACCGACGAAGCGAAGGATTCGAAGATACTGGCGGCGTTGGGGAAGAGCCCCGACACCCTCGGGTTTGTGGGGAAGCGGCAGAAGATAGGCGCGCTGAAGCTGTATGCGTTGGGCGACACGCTCATAAAAGTGAATCCCGCCAAGTCGTCGAAGACGATATTCCTTTTTTGGGGATCCACGGATGGGCGCGTTGGCATAGTCGCCGATATAAAGCGTATGCTCAAGGCTAAGGAGATAGAGGGGGACAGCATCGCCGTTGTCGACGTTAATATGCAGGTCGACACCCTTGGCTGGCGTTCCACCATAGAGCGTGATTCCGTGGAGGGATGGGTCCACGCCTGGGCCCCCGGAGGTGAACAGAACAACGTGCTTCTCCCCTTCCGGCTCTCGCGGGACCCCTACGTCGTGGTGGTGGATTCCGTGGGGAAACAGATCTACCGCGGCAAGAAGATGCAGAAACTCTAAAGAAAAGAACTAACCTTTCGATCATACCATGTTGACAAAGATATATTCAGCCTCGGTGCAGGGCATCGACGCGTTTACTGTCACGATAGAGACAGTAGTGGAGCGTGGTGTACAATTCACCATAGTGGGGCTCCCCGACGCCACGGTGCGCGAGAGTTATCAGCGCATAGTGGCAGCCATGCATGAAAGTGGAGTGCGCTTTCCTCATAAACGAATAGTTATAAATCTGGCGCCCGCGGACGTGAAAAAGGGGGGTTCAGGGTTCGACCTTCCCATGGCTTTGGGGATATTGGCCTCCAATGAAGCTATCCCCCACGACCATCTCAAAGAGTATATGGTCGTTGGGGAGCTTTCGCTCGACGGGTCGGTGCTTCCGGCGCGGGGCATCCTCCCCATGGCGATAAAAGCGCGTGAGGAGGGTTTCAAGAAGATGATAGTGCCCATCGCCAACGTCACCGAAGCGGCGATAGTGAACAATGTGGAGGTGTATGGCGTGGAGAGTCTGCGCCAAGCCGTGGATGTGATTATGGAGATCGGAACGGTGTCGCCCACGGTGATCAACACGCGCGAGGAGTTCCGCAAGGCCCAGGAGACCTTCGATTTCGATTTCTCGGAGGTGAAGGGTCAGGAGAGCGTTAAGCGTGCGTTCGAAGTGGCGTGCGCCGGAGGACACAACATCCTCCTCATCGGATCCCCCGGTTCCGGCAAGTCGATGATGTCGAAGCGGTTGCCTTCGATATTGCCGCCGCTGACGATGCAGGAGGCGTTGGAGACCACGAAGATACACAGTGTGGCGGGGACAATGAAGCGTGGGGCGATGCTGATGACGCAGCGTCCTTTCCGTTCGCCGCACCACACGGTGTCGCCGATAGCCCTTGTGGGTGGCGGCGCCAACCCCCATCCCGGAGAGATCAGCCTCGCCCACAACGGCATCCTTTTCCTTGACGAGTTCCCGGAATTCCCGCGGGCGGTGCTGGAGGTGCTCCGCCAGCCCATGGAGGACAGAGTGATCAGCGTCACCCGCGCCACCTACAGCGTGGATTATCCCGCGTCGTTCATGCTGGTGGCGTCGATGAACCCCTGCCCTTGTGGATATTTCGGACATCCCACGCGCCAATGCACGTGCTCCCCCTTCCAGGTGCAGCGCTATATGAGTCGCGTGTCGGGGCCCCTTCTCGACCGCATCGACTTGCAGATAGAGACCCAGCCCGTGGAGATAGAGGCCATGGCGGACCGCACCCCCGGAGAGAGCAGCGCCTCCATACGCGCGAGGGTGATCAAAGCCCGTGAAATACAGACCGAACGCTACCGCGACGAACCGAACGTGCATTGCAACGCGCAGATGAACTCGCGACTGCTTCATCAGTATGCGTGGCCCGACGCCGCCGGCATGGCGAAGCTCAAGGAGCGCATGGCTAAGTTGAACATGAGCGCGCGCGCTTTCGACCGTATCTTGCGCGTGGCGCGCACCATCGCCGACTTGGAGGGGGTGGAGGAGATTCAATCGCGCCATATCGCCGAGGCGATAGGCTACCGCAGCCTCGACCGAGGTCCGCAGGTATCGGGATTATCGTTCAATTTACCCCCGTTCAATGATGATGAATCGAAATAACGACGTTTTCTCCGTAAGCAACGGGGCGGAGGGTTCCGGCGACGCCAAAGCCGCCGCCGCGCAATGGGGACGCGCCGGAGAGAGAATCGCCGAGGAATACCTTCTTACGCACGGCTATGTGGTGCGCGAGCGCAATTGGAGTCCGCGCAATTCGCATTTGGAGATAGACCTCATAGCGCAGCATGAGGACGAGATAGTGTTTGTGGAGGTGAAGACACGCACCGAGGACGTGGTGGATCCCGCCGAAGCGGTGAACAGCGACAAGATACGCAAGCTCGTGCGCGGAGCCAACAGATACCTCCAATCGCTCGAGTGCGACTTCTACTACAGATTCGATGTGATCACAATTGTGGGCACCCCGGAGCATTACACCCTCGACCATCTCGTCGACGCTTTTTTGCCACCGATCACCGGAGGGAGGGGGTGATACGAAATAAATTTGTTAACTTTGCATAGCGCTGATAACTACACGGCGTTGATAACTACGTAACGATGATCAGAATGTGTCGTTGGTAACTACGTAACGATGAGAAAGATATTGCGCATATCACGTATAGTGCTGGCGGTGTTGTTTTTCAGCACCACCCTGCTCTACTTTTTCCTTGGCGACGCCTCGCCGGAATCCATAGGGAAGAGCGCGCGCGTGCATATAGCGCCCATGCTTATCAGCGAGTCGGCGGGCTTGCTGCTGGCGTGGTTGCTCGCGACCTTTCTGCTCGGGCGCGTCTATTGTTCGGCGGTATGTCCGATAGGGATATTCACCGACGCGGTGTGCCGTGTGTCGTCGTTGATGCGTCGGAAGCGGGTTCAGGGATATAAGAGGCCCGGGATCGCGCGGCTGCACATACTCATCGTCTACGCCGTGTGTGTGACGCTGGGCTTCGTGGTGGTTCCGCTGATAATGGAGCCGTGGGCGATGTTCGGCAATATCACGACCCTCTTCGGAGCGGGAGCGATGGAGACCCTATGGGCGCGCTACGGCTACGGCGCGGCGGTGGGTGTCGTCGCCGGTGTCGTCTCGCTGATATTGGTGCTCCTCTACGCCCTTCTCCGCGGACGCGGCTTCTGCAACGAAATATGCCCCGTGGGCACCGCCATGAGCTATCTCTCACGCATCGCGATATTCAAAATCACCATCGACGGCGACAAGTGCGTGAGCTGCATGAAATGCCAGGAGGGGTGCAAGGCCGCCGCGATAAACGTGGCGAGCCGCTATGTCGACAACTCCAAATGCCTGCGTTGCTTCAACTGTGTCGCCGCGTGCGGCGACGACGCCATCTCCCTCACTTGCGACCGCCATCGCCCCGCCACCCCCTTGATTAATAAGATTAAAGCAAGAGATATATGAAAGAATACCACGATATGCTCCGTCATATTTTAGCCAACGGACACATAAAGGATGACCGCACCGGCACCGGCACGATCTCCACTTTCGGCTATCAGATGCGTTTCGATCTGAGCAAAGGGTTCCCCCTGCTCACCACCAAGAAAGTGCATCTCAAAAGCATCATCCATGAGTTGCTGTGGTTCCTCAAAGGGGACACCAACGTGGCGTATCTTCAGGAGCATGGAGTGAGGATATGGAACGAGTGGGCGGACGCCGACGGGAATCTGGGGCATATCTACGGCTATCAGTGGCGTTCGTGGCCCGACTACGCCGGGGGAGCCATAGACCAAATCTCGGAGGCTGTGGACGCGATAAAAAACAACCCCGATTCACGCCGCATCATTGTCAGCGCGTGGAATGTGGCTGACCTCGGGAATATGAACCTCCCCCCGTGCCATGCCTTCTTTCAGTTTTACGTGGCTCAGGGTAAACTCTCCCTTCAGCTTTATCAACGCAGCGCCGACTCCTTTCTCGGTGTCCCCTTCAACATCGCCTCCTACGCGCTGCTGACGATGATGATGGCTCAGGTGTGCGGTCTGGAGCCGGGAGAGTTCATCCACACTTTCGGCGACCTCCACATCTATCTCGACCATCAGGAGCAGGTGAAGGAACTCCTTTCACGCACCCCGCGTCCCCTGCCGCGGATGATATTGAACCCCGCGGTGAAGAGTATTTTCGATTTCAAATATGAGGATTTCACCCTGGAGGGTTATGATCCGTATCCCGCGATAAAAGCGCAAGTATCAGTTTAGAACCATGGCATTATTGAATTTCATCACCGGAGAGAGCGACATCACCACTGAGGCTGAGCGCACGATGATCCGTCCGATAGGGAAAGAATATGCGGCGGAGCATAAGAGTTCATGCCTGTCGATTATCGTCGCGATAGGCTCCAACAATGAGATAGGGCGCGGAGGGGATATGATATGGCACGTGGGTGAGGATTTGCGCCGCTTCAAAGCGATCACCACCAACCATACCGTGATAATGGGGCGCAAGACGTGGGAGTCGCTTCCCAAAGCGCCGCTCCCCAACCGGCGCAATATCGTGGTCAGCCGCAACGCGGAGTATTCCGCTCCCGGGGCGGAGGTGTTCACCTCCTTGGCGGAGGCGTTGAGCGCGGCGGCGGCGGAAGACGAGGTGTTTGTGATGGGTGGCGGCGAGATTTACCGTCAGGCGTTGCCGCGCGCCACGCGCATCTACCTCACGCGCATCCATGCCGGAGCCCCCGACGCCGACACTTTTTTCCCCGCGTTCACCGACGACAGGTGGATGAAGGTGGAGGAATCGGACACCAAGGTCACTCCGAAGGGACTCGGTTTCCATTTTGAGAACTACATACGCATCGCCGCCGACTGACGCGGGACCGGCGATTGAAAGGACTCCTCATGAAAGTCGTATTTATCAATAAATCAGACAGTGTGGGTGGTGCCGCGGTGGTGACCATGCGTTTGGTGCGTGCGTTGCGCGCACTCAACGTGGACGCACGTATGATAGTGACCGATAAACGCGGCGGGGAGGAGTATGTGGCTATGGGGGCAGCCCCGTGGCGCGTGAAGTGGGCGTTTCTGCTGGAGCGGTTGAGGGTGTTCCTCTCCAACGGCATGAGCCGCACCACCCTCTTCAAGGTGGACTGTGCCAAGCACGGACTCCCGTTGAGCCGCCATCCATGGGTGAGAAACGCCGATGTGGTATGCCTTAATTGGATTAACCAGGGGGTGTTGTCGCTCAAGGAGATAGAGCGCATCGCCGCCTTGGGAAAGCGCATGGTGTGGACGATGCACGACCTATGGCAAGCCACGGGTGTCTGCCATCTCCCGGGGGAGTGCCGCAACTATGCCGTGAAGTGCTGCCGGTGCCCTCTGTTGGGTGGCATGGCGGGGGAGCGTGATTTGTCCGCCGCCACGTGGGCGCGCAAGCTCCGGATATATGAAAAAACGAATATAAAATTCGTGGCGGTGAGCCGCTGGGAACGCTCGAAGGCGTTGGCGTCGGAGCTGCTGCGCGACAAGGATATAAGCGTGATACCCAACGGATTCCCCATATCTACGCGTCCGCCGTCGGCGAAGCCGGAGGATGGGCGTGTGAGGATAGTGATAGGCGCGGCGCGCCTTGATGATCCTGTGAAATGGATCGAGGTGATGGTGGGTGCCACAAAGTTGATAAAAGACACGCATCCGGAAGTTGCGGAGAATATCGAGGTGGTGACTTACGGCGACATCAGAAACCCGCGCATTCTCGACGGCATCGCTGTGGCGCACCGCCATCTCGGACCGATCTCCGGAGAGAGGGAGATCGCCGCGGTGTACGCGTCCGCCCGCATCGTGCTCTCCACTTCGCATTACGAGACCTTCGGGGCGACCCTTGTGGAGGGTATGTCGCAGGGGTGTGTGGCGGTGTCGTTCGACAGCGGAGGTCCCCGCGACATCATCAGCCATCTCTCCACCGGCTATCTGGCGCAATATTCGGCGGACTACGCCACCGCCGCCGCGTCAATCGCCGAAGGTTTGCTGTGGGCATACGCCCATATCGGGGATATTTCCCCGGAGTATCTCCACTCCGAGGCGTACCGGAAGTTCTCGGATATGTCGGTGGCGAAAAGATATTTGACGCTAATTGAGCAACTTTCGCGGTGAAAATCTATTGTAATCAGTGAAGTAAGAGGAAAATTTTGTAACTTTGCAGTTTAAATGGGAGAGCTGTGCCGCCGCGTGCGCTGTCGTGTGCCGCCGGAGAGGCACGGCGCTGCCGTGAAATAGATTTGAAAAATCCATAATCAAGTGAATACTAAGTATATCTTCGTCACAGGAGGCGTGGTTTCCTCATTAGGCAAGGGAATCATATCCTCATCGTTGGCCCGATTGCTTTTAGCACGCGGCTATAGAGTCACCATCCAAAAGTTTGACCCGTATATCAACATAGATCCGGGCACACTGAATCCTTATGAGCATGGGGAGTGCTATGTGACCGTCGATGGCCATGAAGCCGACCTCGACTTGGGACACTACGAGCGTTTCACCAACACTCAGACCACCCGGGCGAACAACGTCACCACCGGACGCATCTACCAATCGGTGATCGACAAAGAGCGCCGCGGCGACTACCTCGGCAAAACTGTGCAGATTATACCTCACATCACCGATGAGATAAAACGCAACGTCAAGTTGCTCGGCAAGACCGGCGATTTCGATTTCGTGATCACCGAAATCGGAGGCACCGTGGGTGATATCGAGTCCACCCCGTTCCTTGAGGCCGTGCGCCAGCTGCGTTGGGAACTCGGCAAGGACGCATTGTGTGTCCACCTGACCTATGTGCCTTACCTCCACGCCGCGAAAGAATTGAAGACAAAACCCACCCAGCACTCCGTGAAGATGCTCCAGCAGGTGGGTATCCAACCCGATATCCTCGTGCTCCGCACCGAGAAAGACATCCCCGTGGGTATGCGCCGCAAGGTGGCGCAGTTCTGCAACGTTTCCCCGGAAGCGGTGGTGCAGAGCCTCGACGCCCCCACCATCTATCAAGTGCCCTTGATGATGCATGCGCAGCACATGGACGACATCGTGCTTGAAAAAATGGGCGTGACCCCCGAGGGTGAGCCGGATTTGAAAGCATGGAACGCGTTCCTCGACCGTATCGCCGCCGCCGACAAAGAGATTAAAATCGGATTGGTGGGTAAATATGTGGAGCTTCAAGACGCGTACAAATCAATTAATGAGTCACTTTTCCAAGCCGCCACATACTGCGGACGCAAGCTCAAACTCACCTATATCCATTCGGAGAAACTCACTCCGGAGGACGTGGAGGAGAAGCTCAGCCCGATGGACGGCATCATCATAGCCCCGGGCTTCGGACAGCGCGGCATCGAGGGTAAGTTCGTGGCGTTGAAATGGTGCCGCGAGCACAATATCCCCACATTCGGCATCTGCCTCGGCATGCAGTGCATGGTGATAGAGTTTGCCCGCGACGTGCTTGGCCTCGCCGACGCCAACTCCACGGAGATGGATCCCAAGACCCCGCACAACGTGATCGACCTCATGGAGGAGCAGAAGAGCATCTCCAACCTCGGCGGCACCATGCGTTTGGGTGCGTACGACTGCGTCCTCGCCCCGGACTCCAAAGCCGCGGAGGCGTACGGAGCCACCACCGTCAGCGAACGCCACCGCCACCGCTTCGAGTTCAACGACGACTTCCGCGCCCAATTTGAATCCGCGGGAATGCGCTGCGTGGGCGAGAACCCCGCGTCGCACCTCGTGGAGGTGGTGGAAATCCCCACCCTCGATTGGTTCGTGGGCACACAATACCACCCCGAATATCAAAGCACCGTGCTTAACCCCCATCCTCTGTTTGTGAGCTTCATGAAAGCCGCGATCGCACATGAGGAGAAGAGATAACATTTACTAAATACCGATGGATAAAAACACAATATATGGATTGATACTCATGGTGGCGGTGTTTTTCGCCTTCATGATGTTCTCACCACGTGAGCCTCAATCCACCGACGGCGACACCGCCACGGAACAGGTGGCGGCGGCTCCGGAGGGCGCCGACATCCTCAGCCCCACAGAGTGTGAGTGGCTACGCGAGAATATACGCGAACATGGCGACCGCGCCCTCCAAGGCGACGACAGCTACGTCTATTCATTGAACCAGGGGGGAGTGAACCTCACCCTCACCGGCGATTCAGTGACCGGCAGCGTCACCACCCCCTCGGGTGCCACTCTCAAATGGAGCGACATCATGGCGGGAGACCTCAGTAAAATGAGCGTCAGCGAGCAGCGAGCCGCCGTGAAGATGGTCCGCAATATCTCCACCAACATGGGCCGCTACGGCAAATTCTCGCGTTTCCTCGCCGGCAGGGACTCGGTGGTGAACCTCGAGAACGACGTGCTCAAATTGCAGTTCAACGCCAAGTCCGGAGCCGTGACACGCGCCGAGCTTAAGAAATACACCACGGAATACCACGCCGACGAGACGGTGAACACCAAACGCCAGGTGGTGCTTTTCGACGGTGGCTCCAATGCGATGGATTTCGAAATACCCCTGCCCCAGGCGGTGAGCACCGCCGACCTCTATTTCACTCCCTGCGTGGTCAACGACTCCACCGTGGAGATGACCCTCAACGTGGCGGAGGATATCTATTGGGGTATCCGCTACACCCTGCCCAAGGGTGATTCCTACGTGCTCAAGATGGACGTGATCCAAAAGAATATGGCGCACGCGGTGCAGTCAAACAACCGCAACCTCCGCGTGAACTGGCATCAGAACATGGCGCGCCAGGAGAAGGGGCGTACCTTCGAGGAGCGTCAGTCGGCACTTTATTATAAGTATGCCGGCGGCGATGTGGAGCATTTGAGCGAAAACAGCGACGACTCGGAAGACAAAATCGCCAAAGTGCGTTGGATCGGTTTCAAAAATCAATTCTTCTCCTCGGTGTTGGTCTCCAACCGTCCTTTCAACACCGCCGATTTCAAATCCGAAGTGCTGAAAAACAGCGACTATCTTAAGAGCATGACCGCCAACGCGGTGGTGAACGATTATGATTGGAACTCCGCCAACCCCGCGTCGTTCTCCATGTTCCTCGGTCCCAACCTCTATCCCCTGCTCTCCGACCTCGACGATCAAATCAACATCGGGGAGGACTTGCACCTCACCAAAGTGATACCCTTGGGATGGAGCATTTTCCGCTGGATCAACACCTTGATTGTGATTCCTATCTTCACATTCCTCGGCTCGTTCATCTCCAACTATGGCATAATCATCCTGTTGCTCACCATCTTCATCAAGCTTGTGCTTTTCCCGCTCACCTACAAGAGCCTCATATCACAGGCTAAGATGCGTATCCTCGCTCCCGACATCAAGGAGATAAATGATAAATATCCCGCCAAGGAGGACGCGATGCTGCGTCAGCAGAAGACCATGGCTCTCTACAGCAAAGCGGGGGCTTCCCCCTTCTCCGGCTGTCTGCCGATGCTCTTGCAGTTGCCCATCCTTTTCGCGATGTTCTCCTTCTTCCCCTCCTGCATAGAGTTGCGCGGTCAGAGCTTCTTGTGGGCGTCCAACCTCGCCGCTCCCGACGCAATCATTTCATGGAGCGCGCACATTCCCTTCGTGACTGAATATTTCGGCAACCATATATCCCTCTTCTGCTTGTTGATGACCGCGGTGAACATCATCTACACCCACATCAACATGCAAAACAATTCCGCCAACAGCAGTATGCCGGGAATGAAGTGGATGATGTATCTTATGCCGGTGTTCTTCCTTGTGTTCTTCAACAACTACGCCTCGGGCTTGAGCTATTACTATTTCCTTTCATTGCTGATCACCATCGTTCAGACCTACGCTTTCCGCCACTTCGTGAAAGAGGAGGATGTGCGCGCCGCGATGAAAGAGAATGCTAAGAAACCCAAGAAAAAATCCGGCTTCATGGCGCGTATGGAAGAGATGCAGCGTCAGCAGCAACAAATGTTGCGTGAACAGCAAAAGCAACAACATAGAAAATAATTGCCGCATGAAGAGGCGGTCAAACCGAAAAAAGCAACTTTTACTCAAAAAATGTGATAAAATGCGCATGGGTTACAAAAAAATTTGTAACTTTGTGATTGTAAAGTAAAAGAAGATTGCTATTTGGAGTTTGTGGATACTACTCCTTTATATCGGTTTGGAAAATACTCTTCTCTTGAATTGGATAAAAGAAGCTCCCTCCTCCACGTGGAGGAGGGAGTGGCCAATTAGAGATAATCAAGGCTCATAAGTGGACGACACTTATGAGCCTTGGTCATTATATGGGTCAGCGCGGATGATGCGCGTCTTATTTCGCTTGTCGCAGAATCTCCTCCACGGCGGAGGTGAGGGCTATGAATTGGTCGAGCGACAGCTGCTCCGGACGCAGTGCGATGAATGGCGCGAGCGAGGGCGCGGCGAGGGCTCCCGGGATTCCTCCGATGATTCCGGCGAGGGAGTTGCGCAGAGTCTTACGGCGCAGCCCGAAGGTGGTTTTGACAATCCGTTTGAGCAGTTCCTCGGAGCATGGGAGCGCGGTGCGTGAGTTGCGCACAAGGCGCAGCACGCCGCTTTTGACCTTGGGCATGGGACGGAACACCGTCTCATCCACGGTGAAGAGATATTCGCAGTCGTACCATAGCTGCAACAGCACGGAGAGGATGCCGTAGACCTTGGAGCCCGGTCCGGCGCATATACGTTGCGCCACCTCGCGTTGCAGCATTCCCGAGCATATCATCACTTTGTCGCGGTGCTCCAGCACTTTGAAGAATATCTGTGTGGAGATGTTGTAGGGATAGTTTCCTATGATCGCGATTTTCTTGCCGGGGTAGAAAGTGGAGATGTCGGTGAAAAGGAAATCCGCCTGCGTGAGGTTCAGGGAGGGGTATGTGGCGCGCATGAACTCCGCCGCCTCCGGGTCCACCTCCACAGCCATGAGCTCGCGGTCGGTGGGGATGAGGCGCCGCGTGAGAGCTCCGGTGCCGGGGCCTATTTCCACGATGGGGAGCCTCCGCAGGGTGGATAAATCACAGAGAGGACCTTTCTCCATTATAGTGTCGGGAATCTCAAGCACGGTGTCGGCGATGCGTTGCGCCACGTGGGAATCGGTGAGGAAGTGCTGACCGAAAGATTTCTTTGCTTTTACTGACATATTAGTTTGCTCTACGTTTATACCGCTGGGTTTCCGCCGGCGCCGCCGGGTGGATGAACCGCGATACAAAATTACAACAATAGTAAAGCGGAGGGTGCCGCTTTTAAGCTTTTTTTGGTGAAAATTACTAAAAAATGGGGCTGTGGGTTGTGTGACTATTGACTATTTGCTAAATTTGCATCTCTGAAAGGGGAAAGGTGCGTCCCCCCTTTAGTATGAGTTTATAGAACGACAACGATAGAATGCCGACGATAAATGCCTCTGTAGTTCAACGGATAGAATAGAAGTTTCCTAAACTTTAGATAGGGGTTCGATTCCCCTCGGAGGTACAACACCTAAATAATAATACCATCCAACACTCTGTTAAGGAGTCGGAAGATGATTCCATGATAGAAAAGAAAAAAATAAACAAAAATAGAACAATATGAAATTCAAACACATTCTTCCCGCATTGGCGATGCTCGCACCGCTGGCGATTCAAGCCAAGCCGGCCTATCCGGGATTGATGAGAATGTCGAACCCCGACGGAACCTCAATCGAACTTCGTTTGGTAGGCGATGAGAACTTCAGCTATGCCACCGATGCGGAGGGCGTTAATATCTATGAACGCGATGCCAAAGGCTTTTGGGTCAAGGCGCAGCTCAACGGAGCCGAGCTATTGAACGTGCCCGCCGACGTGGATCGTTACCGAGTGTCGCGCTATGGCGCAGATTACAATGGTCCCATGCGTGCGGCGCAGCTCCCAAAAACCGCCACTGAGGTGGACGCTAACGGACAAAGCCTCTTCCCCACTTTGGGTGAGGAACACTTTTTGGTGGTGCTACTGCAATATGCCGACACCAAATTCAGCATGGACGACCCCCAAAGTGTTTACACCGGATGGTGTAACGAGAAGGGATTCACATATCAAGATATGAAAGGCTCGGTGAGGGAGTATTATGAGAAGACCTCGAACGGCAAGTTCAAACCCATATTTGATGTGTCACCGGTGGTCACCCTTCCAGAGGTCTCAAGCTATTATGTGGATGGCGACAAGTATGCCAAATTCTATGAGGCTATCAAGTATGCCTTGGATGCCTTGGATGATCAAATAGATTTCTCCCAATACGATATCGACAACGACGGCAGTATTGATAACATCTACTTTATATATGCCGGATTCGGAGCCGCCGACACCCCCTATACGGATGTGATTTGGCCGCATAAGAGCAATCTCAGCAGATTCGGCTATATTTACGACGGCAAATTGATGTCGGCGTATGCCTGTGGCAACGAACTCCGCGGCAGCACTTACAATAAGACAACAAAATATATCGATGGCGTAGGCACTTTCTGCCATGAGTTCGGACATGTGCTCGGGCTCCCCGACTTATATGATGTCACCTACAGCGCCGCCACCAACGCCACCATCCCCGGCAAATGGACAGTGATGTGCAATGGCACTTATTGCGACGACGGCAAAACTCCGCCGGAGTACACCGCATACGAGAAATGGTGCTGCCGCTGGTTGGATTTGGAGGAAATCAAGGAAGGACATTATGAGATGGCGTCGCTCTCTTCAGAGCCACGCGGCATCAAATTGCCCATTCCACGTCTTGGAGCCACTGATTTGTATCTCAGCGGTGAGTACTACATCTTGGAATCACGCTCGCGTGAGGGCTACGACACATATCTCCCCGGTGACGGTCTCCTTTTGTGGCACATTGACTTCGGCAAGACATATTGGACGAGCAACACAGTCAATGTCCAGGCTGACCACCAACGATGCACCGTGGTTCCGCCGACAGGATGCAATGTGGATAACGCCGCATGGCCCGCAAACGGCATTTTCGGCGACTTCATCGCCCCCGGCTATGATTCCGAGTTGGGCGCGTTCGGCCGCTACAACAACGTGGAGTTCAAACCGACGTTCACCAATATCAAATATGATGCGGAGAACCGCATTTCAAGCTTCGACTATACCAACACTCCGATAGTTTATTCCGAGGTTCCCGAGTTCGGCGAATTCTGCAAAAAAGAGGGATTCACCGAAACCTCCAATCCCGGCTTCGTGATTCGTTGGACCAAATGCCCCAACGCCAAGGATTATGCGTTGACCGTGAAACGTTTCAACAGCTCCGGCTCATCATACGTTGTTAACGGCATCTCAGAGAAACTTATCGGTGATGTGGACGAGTTCGTTGTTGAGGAATCGTTGGCGATGATGAAACAGCGTCATGAGGTCACTATCCGCGCCATCGGCGAGGTTACATCCACAGAGTGCGCCACTAAGGAGTGTGTGCCTTATGAGTTGGGTGAGTATGCTGTTAATCCTTCCGGAGGCGTGGCTGAGATGGAAGCGGAGAATGTGGAGGTCTATGGATTCCAAGGAATGGTTGTCGCCCCCGCGGGAGCGCGCGTGTTCTCAATCAACGGCTCCGAGGTGCGCAACGAGAACCTCTCCGCCGGCGTCTACTTGGTGCGCTACGGCAATAAAACTTACAAAGTGGTGGTGAAATAACGCCACGCTTGATAAACTATAAATTCCCTTAAATTTTATTTTAAAAAAGGGCAGATAGTTGATTTTTAGACAAAAAAGTGCCACAAGGTGTTGGTTATGAAAAAAAAACTAACTACCTTTGTGGCACTTTTTCAATATTCGGTAAAAAAGGAGTTTTTAGAAACTAAAAAAACAAGAACGCAAGTTCGACCAAAGAAATTGAAACAGAGAGAGAAATATGAAGTGAACCTTTCCGAGGCCCGACAGCAGGGTCGCGGGGAGTGGCGCTTTAATTGTGGTAAGTCGTTCTTCGAGAGATTGGAGAATCCAGACGTTACCGACGGAGACGTGGCTGTGGCTGTGGAGGTTTTGCCCCGCGGCGGCAATTTTGAGTGTATAGTCTCCTGTGAGGGGTGGATAGAGACCACTTGCGACCGTTGCCTCGACGCATTGCGCGTGGATGTCGACGAGAGCTACACCACCCCCATCATCTGCGGCGACAGCGAAGCCGACGATGTGGAAGCGGTGGTGGTGGAGGAGGATGCCGTCAAGGCCTCGTTGGAATCCGTCATCGCCGACACCATAGTGCTGGCGTTGCCGTTGCGTAAGGTGCATCCCGAAGGTGAATGCAACCCCGCGATGGAGGAGGCTCTCCACCGGTTGGACACCGCGGTGGGTTCCCTGGGTTCGCTCCTCGATGAAGAATCTCTCGAAAAACTGAGAAACAACAAGTAAATAGGCACGCGCATGGGCACACGCCCGGAGCGCAACGTCGCAACAACAATAACAACAATAAAACAAAATAACGAAAGAAAATGGCACATCCTAAACGAAGACAATCGCACACCCGTACCGCGAAACGTCGTACTCACGACAAAGCTGTTGCCCCAACATTGGCAATATGCCCCAACTGTGGCGCATGGCACATCTATCACACAGTATGTGGCGAATGTGGCTACTATCGTGGCAAATTAGCTATCGAGAAGGTAGAGGCATAATCCTCCCTTTAAGATAATCCCCATTAGGCAATCCCGGTGCGCATGGATATCTTGTGCGCAACCGGCATTGCATCATTTTATTTTACGATTACGAAGACGAAGTTTGCTTCATAATACCGTTAGCTCATTATGCTACATGCAAAAATAAGCGGAATCGCTTCATATATACCCGATGACATTCTCGACAACGAGATGCTGTCGAAGATGGTGGACACCAACGACGAATGGATCACCACACGCGTTGGTATCAAAGAACGTAGAATTCTACATGAAGAAGGAAAAGGCTCCGGATTTATGGGGACGCAGGCGGTGTTGAAACTCCTCGCCGACTATAATATCGCGGCGGAGGATATAGACCTGCTTATATGCGCCACTTCGAATCCCGATTATCGTTTTCCCTCCACAGCGTCTGTGATCGCGCACGGAGCGAAATTGAAAAACGCTTACGCTTACGACATCCAGGCAGCGTGTGCCGGATTCATAGTGACCATGCAGGCCGCAAGGGCCTATATCGAGGCAGGCCTCTATAAGAAGATAATCGTGGTATGCGCGGAGAAAATGTCGTCAATGACCGACTACGACGACCGTTCCACTTGTCCCCTCTTCGGCGACGCCGCCGCCGCGGTGCTCGTTGAGCCTACAGAGGAGGCTTTGGGTGTGGTCGACGGTGAGTTCCATATCGACGGCTCCGGTCTTCCCCATTTGTTGATGAAAGCCGGCGGCTCCGTGAAACCGGCGACACATGAGACCGTGGACGCTCACGAGCACTTCGTGTACCAAGAGGGCCGCTCGGTCTATAAACACGCCGTGGTGGATATGCTCACTTCCACTCGTTCGGTGATGAAACGCAACAATTTGGACGCCGACGATGTGGCGTGGTTCGTGCCTCACCAGGCAAACCTCCGTATCATTGAGGCTATCCAGAAGCGTATCAATCTCCCCGATGAGAAAGTGCTTGTGAATATCCAAAAACGCGGCAACACTTCCGCCGCGTCCATCCCTTTGTGTCTGGATGAGAACAAACACAGACTCCATCGCGGCGACAAAATCGTGATGACAGCATTCGGCGCAGGTTTCACCTGGGGCGCAATGTATCTTATATGGGCAATCGATTAAGATAGCCCCATGCTCTAATCAGAACACTCTGATTATCGCGGAAATACAGAGCACCGCGCAGTGTCGGCGACGACGCCGCGCGGTGCTTTGCTTTAGATTTTCAGCAAGATGCCCCTGACCGGGGTGTCAAGATTTTTTTATTAAGGATGTCCCACAAGTGGGGGGCATCAAGACGCATAAATTTTTTCATAATGACAGAGAATCTCGATTCAATGCCGGCGGTAAAAGAGAATCACAAAGCCGGATTCGTGAACATCGTGGGTAATCCCAACGTCGGGAAATCCACATTGATGAACCTTCTTGTGGGTGAACGTTTATCCATCATCACCTCCAAAGCACAAACCACGCGCCATCGCATCATGGGCATTGTCAACACCCCCGATTATCAAATCGTCTATTCCGACACCCCGGGAGTGCTTAAGCCCAAATACAAACTTCAAGATGCGATGCTCGATTTCTCGCAGGGCGCTCTCACCGACGCCGATATCCTTATCTACGTCACCGACACCGTGGAGAATCCCGAGAAAAACAAAGACTTCCTCGACAGAGTGGCGAAGGAGAAAATCCCTGTGTTTCTTGTGATCAACAAAGTAGACCTGCTCAAGAACAACGCGGACCTCAACGTACTCGTCGACGCATGGCGTAGCCGCCTCCCCAACGCCACTATCTTCCCCACCTCCGCGATGGTCAATTTCAACGTGGACAATCTTCAGGCGGAGATAGTGAAGCATCTGCCGGTGTCGCCCCCGTTCTTCGGGAAGGACGCGCTTACCGACAAACCGGCGCGCTTCTTCGTCACCGAAATCATACGCGAGAAAATCCTCACATTCTACGACAAGGAGGTGCCATACAGCTCCGAGGTGCTCGTGGAGAAATTCGATGAGAAGGAATCATCGATCCATATCATGGCGGTGATTTACGTGGAACGCGACAGCCAGAAGGGTATCCTTATCGGCAAGGCTGGCGACAAAATCAAGAAAGTGGGAATGGCGGCGCGTAAAGATATAGAGACATTCTTCGGCAAGAAGGTCTATATCGAACTTTTCGTCAAAGTGGAGAAGGATTGGCGCAACCGCGAGAACAAACTCCGCTCATTCGGGTATATAGAATAGAATATTAACAGCAAGAAGAAAAAAGAAATGAGTAAGCTAATAGCAATAGTCGGACGACCGAACGTGGGCAAATCCACGCTCTTCAATCGATTGACTCAGACACGCACCGCGATTGTCGACGACACTGCCGGCACCACCCGCGACCGTCAGTATGGCCATGTGGATTGGGCGGGACGAGTGTTCTCAATCATCGACACCGGCGGATGGGTGGTCAACTCCGAGGATATCTTCGAGGAGGAGATCAACAAGCAGGTGGAGATTGCCATTCAGGAAGCCAACGAGATTCTTTTCGTGGTCGACGCCTCCAACGGCATCACCGACCTCGACGACCATGTGGCGGCGATCCTGCGCCGCTCGAAGAAGCCGGTGATTCTTGTTGCTAATAAAGATGATATCGGCGACGCGCGCTATAACGTGCCGGAGTTCTACGCCCTCGGTCTCGGGGACCCCTACTCCATCTCCAGCGCCAACGGCAGCGGCACCGGCGAACTCCTCGACAGAGTGGTGGAGCTCCTCCCCGTCCAGGACGACGACGAGCCGGAGGAGAACGATGTGCCCCGTTTCGCGATCGTAGGCCGTCCCAACGCCGGGAAATCATCCCTAATCAACGCTTTCATCGGTGAGGAACGACACATAGTGACCGACATCGCCGGCACCACCCGCGATTCCATCTACCACCGCTACAATAAGTTCGGTTTGGACTTCTACCTCGTAGACACCGCCGGAATACGCAAGAAACAGAAGGTGAATGAGGATATAGAGTATTACTCGGTGATACGTTCGGTGCGTTCGATAGAGAACAGCGACGTGTGCATCCTTATGATCGACGCCACCCGCGGCATCGAGGCGCAGGATGCGAATATCTTCGGACTCATAAACCGCAACCGCAAGGGCCTTGTGGTGTGCGTCAACAAATGGGACCTCGTGGAGGATAAGTCCGTGGAGGCGCAGAAAAGGTTCGAGACAGCCATACGTTCGCGTTTCGCCCCCTTCACCGACTTCCCCATCATATTCACTTCCGCGCTCACCAAGCAGCGCATATTCAAGGTCCTGGAGACAGCCATCGCCGTCTACGAGAACCGCAAACGCATCATTCCCACCTCGCAGCTCAACAATTACATGCTTGAGGTGGTGGCGGAGACTCCCCCGCCGGCGAATAAGGGTAAATATGTGAAAATCAAGTATGTGACTATGCTCAAGGATTCATTTGTCCCCACGTTCGTGTTCTTCTGCAACCTTCCGCAGTGGGTCAAGGAGCCTTACCGCCGCTTCTTGGAGAATAAGATCCGTGACAAGTGGAACTTCAACGGCACCCCCATCGCGGTGTTCATGCGCGAAAAATAATATCGTGCCGACCGCCATCAGACGCCCCCGGCGCTTTAGATGTTGGTGAAAAATTATTACCTTTGTAGACCGCTACGCCCTCGGCGTTCCCGCGCGGTGGCGGCGGATAAAATTAGAAAATAAGAAAAAGATATATACATGGCAAAAGAGGAATTGACCGAACAGGAAGTAGTGCGCCGCCGTTCACTTCAGACCCTGCGCGACATGGGGATAGAACCCTATCCCGCAGCGGAGTTTCCTGTCACTGGACACACAGATGAGATTAAAGAGAATTTTAAGGACGACGAGGAGGAGCCGCGCCGCGTGAGCGTCGCCGGAAGGGTGATGAGCCGCCGCATTATGGGCAAGGCCTCGTTCATGGAATTGCAGGACGCACGCGGCAGAATCCAAGTCTATATCAGCCGCGACGACCTATGTCCCGGTGAGGATAAGACTCTCTACAACGATGTGTTCAAGAAGCTTCTCGATATCGGCGATTTCGTAGGAATCGAGGGTTTCGTGTTCCGCACCAAGATGGGCGAGATCACCATCCACGCCGAGAAGCTCACCCTTCTCAGCAAATCGCTCCGTCCGCTGCCCATCGTGAAGATGAAGGATGGCGTGGCTTACGACGCTTTCACCGATCCGGAGCAGCGCTACCGCCGCCGCTATGTCGATTTGGCGGTGAACAAGGATGTGATGCCCATCTTCGTGAAACGCACCAAGATGTTTAACTCCATGCGTAATTTCTTCAACTCCCATGGCTACATGGAGGTTGAGACCCCGATACTTCAATCCATCCCCGGAGGAGCCGCGGCGCGTCCGTTCATCACGCACCA
>CAYQMV010000012.1:0-42520 GCA_964418705.1 uncultured Sangeribacter sp. | reverse complement strand
CGTTGTGGACGGTGCCGCCGGCGGTTTTGAACTCAGAGTATGATCCGTCGAACATCACATATTCACGCAAGCTGCACTCCAAGCCGCCGTTGTTGATGGGGAATTTCACGGAGGGTTTCAAGCCGATATTCACGAAGCACTCATCGCGGTATCCGAGCACCCACGCGTGGTATCCTTTAAATATAGATTTCAGCGTGGTTCCGAAACGGCGGAAGAAGAGGTCGAGGTCCTCCGGTTTCAGACGTTCGCCGTAAGGGGGGTTTGTGACGATGATGCCGGGGTCTCCGTCGGGGACATCCTCGGTTTCAAAGAAATCGCGACATTCGATTTTTACCATGTCGTCAAGCTTGGCGGCTTTCACGTTTACGTTGGCGATTCTGACCGCCTCGGGGTCAATGTCGGCGCCGAGAATCGGGAACGCCGGGGCGCGCTCCTCGCTGTCGTCGTTGTACAAAGATTCGAAGAGTTCTTTGTCGAAGTCCTCCCATCTCTCGAAAGCGAAACTCTCGCGGTAGATGCCGGGGTTGATGTTCGCGGCGATGAGTGCCGCCTCAATGGCGAAAGTTCCGGAGCCGCACATAGGGTCGAGGAAGAGAGATTCCCCTTTCCATCCGGTTTTGAGGATGATGCCCGCGGCGAGTACTTCGTTGATAGGAGCGTCGGTGCTTTCCTGACGGTATCCGCGTTTGCTCAGCGGTTCGCCGGAGGAGTTGAGCGAGATAGTGACCCTATCCTCGGAGATATGCACATCGAGCTGTATGTCGGCACCTTGAAGGCGGATAGAGGGGCGTGAGCCGTCAATATCGTTGAAGTGGTCCACGATGCCATCCTTCACCCGGTAGGTCGCGTAGCGCGAGTGGGTGAAAATGGAACTATTCACGGTGGCGTCGATGGAGAAGGTGGTCTTAGGAGTCATGTACTTGCTCCAATCGATTTGGCGCACAATGTCGTGAAGCTCATCCGGGTCCGTGGCGGTGAATTTCTCAATAGGCTTGAGAATCTTCAGCGCCGTGCGGCAGCAGAGATTGGCTTTGTACATCGTTTCGAGGGTTCCGTCGAAGGAGACCATGCGGTTTCCTATCTCTACGTTTTCGGCGCCCAATGAAATAAGTTCATCGCGTAGCACATCTTCCAAGCCTTGGAAGGTCTTTGCCAGCATTGGGAAAGTGTTCATAGTCTGTGTTTTGGCTCTATATTATCCAGAGATTTATTTTTTTGTTTACGTTTGTTGTCAATTACTCATGCCGCGAAACCAACTTTGAATCTAACCGAAAACGATGGTGTTCTTATTCTCAGCGCCGTCGTGGTGGTTTGTGTCGGCATCATTGGTGAAAGGATGCTTCACGCTCTTTCCGGCATCGGAGAGGGCTTTGAATTGGTCTTTGAAATGAGTGTCGCGGTTGAACGCCGGGGTATGCTCCACGAGGGCGATAACATCGTCGTCGTCGAACTGGGAAACCTTCAGAATGGCGTATTTGGAGGCGGCGAGCATACGGCGCTGCTTATACATGCTCTCGGGGGTGTATATCTCGCGTATGGTCTCGGTCTCGCTCTTCACGGCGGGGGCGTGAGCGGAGGCATCCCCCTCGTAAGTGTCCTGACCCTTGCCATCCATGCGTATCACGCCGCCCTCGGTGTTCTGATCCTTGAGGGTCACATCGAAACCGGTGGCGAGGAGGGTGATTTTCACCTTGTCGCCGAGTTCATCGTTGTAGCCCACGCCCCATTTCACGTCGAAATCCTCGGAGAGGCGCGAGGTGAACTCCGTCAGCTCGTTTATCTCGTCGATTTTCACCGGATTGTCGGTGGCTTCCTCGCTGGCGTGGGAGAGTTTGATGAGCACGCGCTGCGCCGACATTATGTCGTGGAGCTTGAGCAGCGGGGAATGGAGCGCGTTCTCAATGGCTTTGGAGATGCGGTGCTCACCCTCGCCGTAGGCGGTGGCGATGATCGCGGTGCCGGAATTTTGAAGAGTGGTGCGCACATCCTCCATATCCACGTCGATATAGCACTCCTCGGAGATAATCTCGGAGATGGAGCGCGCGGCGTTGGCGAGGGTGTCGTCGGCTTTCTTAAACGCGTTGGAGAGGGAGAGGTCTTTGTATATCTCTATAAGGTTTTGGTTGTTGATGATCAAGAGAGCGTCGACATGCTTACGCATCTCCTCGGCTCCTATCAACGCCTTATTGATTTTCTTGTTGCCCTCGAAGAGGAAAGGAATGGTGATGATGCCTATTGTCAGGAGGTTGCACTCTTTGGCTATCTGCGCCACCACGGGTCCGGCTCCGGTGCCGGTGCCGCCACCCATTCCGGCGGTGATGAAAACCATCTCCGTCTCATCGTTGAAGAGGGCGCGTATCTTCTCACGGCTCTCCTCGGCGTACTCGCGTCCCTTCTCCGGCTTATCTCCGGCGCCCAAACCCTTGCCAAGCACCAATTTCGTAGGCACGTCGATGATTTTGTCGAGGTGCAGACGGTCGGTGTTGATGGCGGCGAACGACACGAACGGGATGTTTTGATGATACATATAGTTGAGGGCGTTGCAGCCACCGCCGCCTACACCCACCACTTTAATCTTTGCTGCCGGCGAAGAGCTGTCTTTGAAACGCGCGGCATCTATGCTGTCTTGGAAATCCTCCATTTGATTCTCTTTTTTAGGGATTATTCTATTTCCTGATCATCATCATCACTGGTGTAGGTGATGGCGTTAATAACACGTGAGCGGAGCTTGTCGAAGATACCGGGCTTCTTGGTTTTCTTCTCGCGGTCACGATGGCGATCGCGCTCCTTCTTCTCTTTTACTTTCTCTTTGTCCTCCTCTTCATAGTCGTTTGGTTCGTCCACCACGGGGAGGGAACCGGAGGAGACGCTTTGCAAGCAGGAGGTCTCCGTCAAGGAGGCGCCGCTATATAGCACGCTCGCCACCTGGAGAATGTCGGTGCCGGGGGCTTTGTGGTCTTCGATGACCAATCCGTTTGCCGGGAGCTTGGCGGCGCGTATGGGGAGATTGCACTGGCGGCCCAGGAGCTCCATCATGTCGGTGAGCTTGAAGCCCTCGCCCATGGCGATGATACCACCGGGGAGGTCGGTATGGTCGAGTCCGGCGTAGTGTATCTGCTCACAGATGTTGGCGGCGATCTCTTCGGCGCGCGCCACTACGATATTGATTATGTCCACGTTGCGTATACCCTCGATGGTGATCATCGAACGCGTCTCCGGGGCTATCGCCTTGCCGGACTGCTGCTTGATAGCCTCCGCTTTCTCCTCGGAGAGCTTGAGCGACATAAGGTCGAGGGTGATGTTGCGCGACCCTAAGGGGATGGTGGAGAAATAGACCATTTCGCCGTTTTTGAAAATCAGCACCGTGGTGGTCTCGGCGCCCATGTCGACGAACATACAACCCACGCGCTTCTCATCGGGGAGCACGAGGAGATGGCTCGCGGCGATGGGGGTCACCACGAAGTTCGCCACGGCGACTTTTGACTTTTCGACGACGGTGCGTTCGAGATTGCGCTCCAGCACCGGACGGCACACGATAAGGTCGAAGATGGCGGAGAGTTCTGTACCAATCATACCTATGGGGTTGTGGGTGTGCGTTTTACCGACTTTATACTTGCGCGGCACCACGTCGATGATTTTCAGGGAGCTGTCTATGGCGGTGTTGCGCGCCATGCGGCTCAGGGCATCCAGATCCTCCTGAGAAATCTCCTTCTCCTCGTCGAACTTGATGGAGGATTCGGTCTGAATGCCGCGCATGGAGCGTCCGGAGATGCCGACGAAGAATGATTGTATGCGTCGCGGCGATATTTCCGGGCGGGACTCCAACCGGTCGATTAATTCATTGATAGCCGACGCGGTGGCTTCGAGGTTCTGAATCGCCCCGTAGCGCACGATGTCGCACTTCTTCACTTGCTCTATCGCCACAATGTCGAGACCTTTACCGTCGGTCCTCCCCACAGCGGCGATTATTTTTGAACTGCCCACCTCGAGGGCAGCAACATATCGGTCATTCTCCATTTTCAGAATCTTTAGTTCTTAGAGTTTATCTGTCACGTTATTTATCACGTTTTCAGTCCGTTATAAATCCATTATCAATCACATTATCAATCACGGTCTTAATTTTCATCAAGTTCCAAGTTAGCACCCATGAGAGCATCCTCGTCGGCTTTTTCACCGACGGAGTCGGTGGCTACGGCGTAGAGGGCTCCCTTGAAGGCCCGTGTGGCTACCACCTGGCGGCGGAATTTCACCGAGATGGTGTCGTAGGTGTTCCACCCCTTGTAAGCCATGACCTTGCTGTAGAATGTCTTCAAGCGGCGGAATTTGTCGACGAGCATGGTGGTGTCGCCGAGGTTTATCACATGGCCCGTGATGCGGGGTATGATGATAATGTCGTTAGGGCCCGCCACCTTGATCATGGTGGTGAGCGACTTCATATATGGGTCGTTGTCGATGGCGCGAACCACCGGCAAGAGACGTCGCGGGGTGAAGGAGCCGCGGAAATCACCGTAGACCAACGGCACTTCGGTGAAGAACTCCGCGGAGGCGGACATACGTTTACCCTCCTTGTTGACGTAGTAGCTCTCCCCCTCGGGGGTGAACACACGCATCTCCGGCACCAGCGGCGTGACCTCCACACAGAGGTTGCCGGAAGCGTCGAAGGCACATTCCACATTCTCGAGGTTGCTGAGTTTGGACAGGGATTTCTCAATGCCGCGCACATTGATTTCGGACTCGCGTTTACCGATGATGTCGCCGTAGTCGGCGATATGCGCTTTCACGCCGTTGCGCGTGGCTTCGGCGAAAGCCCCGGCGCCGTTGACGTGTACGGACACAGAGCCACAGCGTGTCTCGCCTACCTGACGCGCCGACCATGCGCCCATGACTGTCACATAGGCGAGAAGCGACACCAGCACGAGCCACTTAAGTATTTTTTTGCCCCGTCTCTCTGTTTCCATCTTCAGTAAACTGTCTAATTTTTCATTGTTCGTCGCGCAGAATCTCCACGATATCGGGAAGCAACCGGTCGATGTCGGCAGCCCCTAATGTCATTAGAACCTCAAAGTTAGTGTTTTTTATCAATTTAAGCAAATCTTTTCGCTCACATAATCGTTTTTCGGGCGATTTTTTTTGCGCGGAATCTGATTTTCCGTCAGAAGATTGGGATTCGGGGATCGCGTTGAGTATGATTTCGGAGGTGACACCCTCGATGGGGAGTTCACGCGCGGGATATATCTCCGGGAGCCACACTCTGTCAGCCCCGGCGAGGGCGGCGCCGAACTCGGCGGCGAAATCCCGCGTACGGGTGTAGAGGTGGGGTTGGAATATCACGGTGAGATGCTTTCCGGGGAAGAGCTTGCGCACGGAATTGATGGATGCGCGCACCTCGTTGGGACTATGCGCGTAGTCGTCAAGGAGGATGGCGCGCCCCTCGCCGGGACGCAGGTAGAACTCGAAACGGCGTTTGGCTCCCATGAACGTCGCCAAACCCTCATGTATCGCCGCGTCGTCTACCCCGGCGATATGCGCCGCGGCGGCGGCGGCGACGGCGTTGTCGATATTTATCTCTATGGGGAGTCCCAGCTCCACATCCTTAAGATCCCAACCCTCGGGACCATGGATGGAGAAGAAGAGACGACCCTCGCCGAAACGGATGTCGTAGGCGTGGAAATCACCCTTCTCCTTGCCACTATAGGTGAAAGTGGCTACCTCCGCCCCGGAACGCGCCTGAAGCTTCAAATCGGTGTGGAGGAGAAGCGTGCCACCCGGCTTTATCAGCGAAGTGAAATGGGCGAACGACTCCAAGTAATTCGCCTCGTTGCCGTAGATGTCGAGGTGGTCGGGGTCGGTGGAGGTGATTATGGCGATTTTCGGGGATAGCTGATGGAACGAACGGTCGTATTCATCCGCCTCAATGACCGAATAATGGGAGCTGTCGCTGAGCACCAAGTTGGAGTTGATATTGCGGAGGATACCCCCTAAGAATGCGTTGCACCCCACGGATGAAAGGCGCATGATGTTTGCGATCATCGAGGAGGTGGTGGTTTTTCCGTGAGATCCGGCTACGCAGATGCCGTCGCTGTCGCGGGTGATGGCACCCAAGACCACGGCGCGTTTCACCACGTTGAATCCGGAGGCGCGGAACCATGATATGATATCGTTGGTGTCGGGCACCGCGGGAGTGTAGACCACCAGCGTGGCGGCGGGGTCGCGGAAAGGTTGCGGAATCAGCGTGTGGTCGTCGGTGTAGCATATCTCCGCACCCTCCTGTTCAAGGGAGGAGCTGAGGGCTGATTTCACGCGGTCGTAGCCGGCGACGCGCTTCCCCTTCGCAAGGAAGAAACGCACCAAATTAGCCATGCCGATGCCTCCGGCACCTACGAAATATATATTCTCGATATCACTGAGAGAGGTAAGCACATTCTTATTCATTGGAGTGGAGGGGAGGGGCGTTATTTTTTGTTGTCGATAATTTTGAGGGCCTCGGCGGCGATTCTGCTGTCGCTCTCGGTACGGGCGAGCTTGAGAGTGTTTTCGCTCATGGATTTGAGCCTCGCGGTGTCGGCGAGGGTGGAGAGCATAGTGTCGGCGAGGATTGAGCGCGCGTCGGCGTCGCGCACGAGCAGGGCGGCGCCCACACTCTCCAACGCCTGCGCGTTTTTAGTCTGGTGGTCCTCAGCCACGTTGGGCGAGGGCACGAGAATAGAGGGTTTGCCGAGCAGCTCTATTTCGCTGATTGCGCAAGCCCCGGCGCGTGAGACCACGAGGTCGGCGGCACTGTACGCCGCCGCCATGTTAGAGATAAACTCCGTGACCACCACGCCCTTACGGCCCTTGGCGGCATCCTGTCCGCGCGTGCCGAAAAATTTGCCCGTCTGCCATATCACCTGAACCCCGGCGGAGCTGAATTTATCCAACGCCGCCTCCATGGACTCGTTGAGCGTGCGCGCCCCCAAGGAGCCGCCCACCACAAGCACCGTGGGTTTCTCGGTGTCGAGTCCGAAATTGCGGCGCGCCAATTCCTTGGCCTTGCTCTGCTCCAGAATCTCGCGGCGCACGGGGTTTCCGGTGATCACTATCTTATCCGCCGGGAAGAAACGCTCCATGTGCTCATACGCCACGCAAATCCTGTCGGCTTTCTTGGCGAGGAGCTTATTCGTGACACCGGCGTAGGAGTTCTGTTCCTGAATCAGGGTGGGAATCCCCATTCTCTGCGCCGCTTTCAGCAGCGGGCCGCTGGCGTAGCCCCCCACACCTATGGCGATGTCGGGGCGGAAATCGCGCAGCAGGTGTCGCGCCTTGCGCATACTCTTCTGTATCTTGATAAGCACACCGATGTTTTTCAATAGATGTTTGCGGTCGAACCCCGCAATGGGCAGGCCTATTATCTTATATCCGGCGGCGGGGACACGCTCCATCTCCATGCGCCCCTCAGCCCCGACAAAGAGTATCTCCGTGGGTCTGCCGCACTTCTGCAAGGCGTTGGCGATGGATACGGCGGGGAAGATATGTCCTCCCGTGCCTCCTCCGCTGATGATTATCTTCAATGGTTTCATATTATCCGTAATATTGTGAAAGTTCAAAGACTCCTATTTTTTTAACTGCATGGGGTTTACGCTGTTGATTCCGTCGGGGAGTTCACGGATTTCGCGGTTAATCTCCTTCTTGGTGTTGTTGGAGCGCACGGCGTGTTTGCTGACGCTGAGCATCATTCCGAGCGCGACGCTCATCACGAGGATTGAGGTGCCCCCCTTCGATATGAACGGGAGCGGCTGTCCGGAGACGGGGAAGAGTCCGGTGACTATCGCCATGTGTACGAACGCCTGCAAGACAATCATCACGGCGCATCCCATGATCAGCAACGCCGGGAAGGCGCGTGAGCATGAGGCAGCCACACTTCCGGCGCGCGCCACCAGCGCGAGATACGCGAGGAGGAGGAGTATCCCCCCCACCAAACCGCAGTCCTCGACAACGATGGAATAGATATAGTCGGAGAACGCCAATGGCAAACGCGCGCTTTCACGCGAGTTGCCGGGACCGTTGCCGCGCAATCCTCCGTGCGCCATGGCGAAGTTGGCGTGCATCACTTGATAATTCTCATCGGTGATGGTGTCGTTGGGATGCACACCCCTGATGAAACGTTCGATACGCTTCATGCGGGTGCCGGAGCGGTCGGTGTTGGTGGGGTCGGAAACCATCTCCACACGTTCCCCGGAGAGGGCGTCGTCGCCGTGGTGGTCGGAATACACAAGATTATACGACACATAGCCTATGGCGGCATAAACCGCCACCACAATCCAAAACCGCTTGGCGGCGGTTCCGGCGATCCACAACATACATATAGAGACACCCATCACCAATATCATGTTGGTGAGGCCGTTTTTATAAACCGCGCCACCGGCGATAAGCACCACGACGAAGCAGAGGAGTATACCCTTCATGCTCACGCCTCCGGAGACTTGATTCTTCGCCATAATCCTCGCCAGCAGCACGACGATGCCGAGTTTCAGCATCTCGGAGGGCTGTATGGTGAAACCGCAAAAGCGGAGCGCGCGCTGCGCCCCGTTGATGGTGACACCGAACATGTACGTCAGCACCACCAAACCCAAGCATATCAAGGCTATGGGCCACGCAAACTTGAGGTAATACTTATAGTGAAGGCGCTGACAGCCGAGAATCAGCAGGAAACCAAGCACGAGAAACTTGAGGTGGTTGAAAAGGGGGCCGTAGATGGAGTCCGCCTTGACCTCGATGCTGGAAGCGCTGTAAAGCTCCACCACCGAGACCACCAGGATAAAGAGGTAGATACCCCAAATATAGCGGTCGCCCTTCTGCTGCTGTACATCCTCCTCCGCGTTGTCGCGGCGGGGAGTACGCCGACGGGGAGTACCCTCCTCCATCGGACGACCGTCCAAAGTCTCTTTTATATTCAGTTCGTCTTGTGCCATTCGAGGATATATTGAGAGGGTTTATGCCTTACCGCCATGGTTGAGCACCCACGCCTTGAATTGGTCGCCGCGGTCCTCATAGCTGTGGAAGAGGTCGAAGCTGGCGCATGCCGGGGAGAGGAGCACGGTGTCGCCCGGGCACGCCTCCTTACGGCACGTGAGCAGGGCTTCATCGAGACTGTGGGTGTCGAAGAACGGTATATTGAATTTGTCGTTGTTGAAGAACTCGATGATGGGGGCGTTGTTCACACCCATAGCCACGATGGCTTTCACCTTCTCCTCCACCAATGCGGCGATCTGGGAGTAGTCGTTCCCCTTATCCTTTCCGCCGAGGATCAGAATGGTGGGTGTGGTCATGCTCTCCAGAGCGTAGAAAGTGGAGTCCACGTTTGTGGCTTTGGAGTCGTTGACATAGACAACGCCATCGATAGTTCCGGCGGTCTCCAGGCGGTGTTCCACCGCTTTGAAGGTGTATAGGCCCTTCTCAACAGCGGAGAAAGGCACCTCAGCCATAAGCGCGGCGGTGGCGGCTGCCATGGAGTTATAGAGGTTGTGACGGCCCTTGAGGGAGAGCTTGGCGCGGCTGAGGGTATGGGTGGCGCCGGATTTATCCTTCACGCTCACCACATCCTCTATGCAGCAAGCACCGCACGACGACGCGTCGCCGGTGAGGGTGTCGCCCCCGGCATAGAAGGGGAGCAGACGCGCTTCACCCTCGCGCATCTCAGCGAAATGCTTACCTATCACCGGATCACCGAGCCAATAGATGAAGGAGTCGCCGGGGCGTTGGTTGCGCGTGATGCGGAACTTGGCGCGGGTGTAGTTCTCCATCTTATGGTCGTATCTGTCGAGATGGTCGGGAGTCACATTGAGCAGAATCGCGATGTCGGCGCGGAAGTCGTACATATTGTCGAGCTGGAAGCTGCTTAGTTCTATCACATAGTGGGAGAAGTCGCAGCGCGCCACCTGACGGGCGAGGCTCTTTCCCACGTTGCCCGCCAGCCCCACATTGAATCCGCCCAATTGGAGGATATAATAAAGGAGCATGGTGGTGGTGGTTTTGCCGTTGGACCCGGTGATGCATAGCATAGTCGCGTCGGTGTATCTTCCGGCGAACTCAATCTCCGAAATGACGGGGATTCCGCGGCGGCGCAGCTCCACAATCAAGGGGGCTTCGTTGGGGATGCCGGGGCTTTTCACCACCTCGTCGGCGTTGAGGATGAGGTCGTAGGTGTGTCCACCCTCCTCGTATGCGATTTTCTCGGAGTCAAGCTCCGCTTTATATTTGGCGGGAATCGCGCCCATATCTGAAAGGAAGGTGTCGAAACCCTTCTCCTTGGCAAGGATCGCAGCCCCCACGCCGCTCTCGCCACCTCCCAAAACTACTAATCTTGACATTGGTTTATCTCACTTTTGTTTATCTTACTTTTACTTACCTCACTTATGCATAACTCACTTATGCATAACTTATGCTTATCTTACTTTTAACGTCACAAAAGTCAACGCCGCCAAAAGGATGCTCACGATCCAAAAACGTACCACGATTTTGTTCTCGGGGATAGCTCTTTTGGGGAATTGCATAAGCGCGTCGACAGTGCCACCCTCCTTTTGGAAATGATGGTGCAGCGGTGTCATCTTGAATATACGTTTACCCTCGCCGTAACGCTTCTTGGTGATTTTGAAGTAAGCCACCTGCAAAATCACCGAGAGGTCTTCGAGTAAGAATATAAGGCACAACAGGGGAATCAGCAACTCCTTGCGTATGAGGATCGCATAGACAGCGAGGATACCACCGAGGGTGAGTGATCCGGTGTCGCCCATGAACACGGAGGCGGGGAAGGCGTTGTACCAAAGGAAACCCACGAGCGCTCCGATGAACGCGCAAGCATAGACCACCAACTCCTCCGACCCCGGGATATACATTATATTAAGGTATGAGGAATAGATGGTGTTGCCGCCGAGATACGCCATGATGGCGAGGGCGACACCTATAATCGCCGAGGTTCCGGCGCATAGTCCGTCCAATCCGTCGGTGAGGTTCGCTCCGTTGCTCACCGCGGTGACCGCGAAAATGACCACGAAGACGAAGACTATCCATCCCAACGTCTTGGCGGCATCGGCATCCGGGAGCCATGAGGTGAGCCAGTTATAGTTGAAGTTGTTGTTTTTCACAAAGGGGATTGTGGTCTGCGGAGACCTCTCGAACTCGCCCAATTGTGGGACACGTTCATTCTCACTCTTAACGACGCTGTTGTCGTCGCGCGCCGCCGTCTCGGTCACCATAGCCACGATGGTGTCGTGGGTGGGTTCCAGGCGTTGGTGGAAACCTATGGAGGGGACCACCCACATGGCGATGCCCACGATAAGTCCCAATCCCACCTGTCCGGTGATTTTATATTTACCCTTCAAGCCATCCTTATTGTGGAATTTAAGCTTGCGGTAGTCGTCGAGGAAACCTATAGAACCCATCCAAAGAGTGGCGACGAGCATAAGAATCATGTACGCGTTGGTGAGGTTGCCGAGGAGCAGGCATGGCACGATTATGGCGAGAATAATGATCACACCGCCCATGGTGGGAGTCCCCACTTTCTTCATCTGCCCCTCAAGCCCGAGGTCGCGCACATCCTCGCCTATCTGCATCTTCTGCAAACGGCGGATAATCTTCTGCCCGAAGATCATGGCTATCAACAATGCCAACGCGAATGCGACGCCCGCGCGGAAAGTGACATAGCTCATCAAACGTATGCCGGGGAAGTCGTAATTCTCCCCCAGCCACTGAAATAGTGAATAAAACATTCTAAGTTTCTATCAATCAAGCTTTAAAAATATTCAGAACCTCCTCACGGTCGTCGAAGTGGTGGCGCACACCCTCCACCTCCTGGTATGTCTCATGCCCTTTACCGGCGATAAGCACGACTTCGCCGGGTTTAGCCTCGGCACAAGCGGCGGTGATTGCCTCGCGGCGGTCGGTGACGCAGCGGGTGTGGTCCAATTCATCGGGGGTGAGACCCTCGCGCATATCGTTGATGATATCCTCCGGTTTCTCGAAGCGCGGATTGTCGGAGGTGAGGAAGAGGAGGTCGCTGCGCAAAGCCGCCTCATGAGCCATGATGGGGCGTTTCCCTTTGTCGCGGTTGCCACCGGCGCCCACGACGGTGATGATGCGTGAGGTTCCCACGATCTCGCGGATGGTGTCGAGCACGTTCACAAGAGCGTCGGGGGTGTGGGCGTAGTCGATGATCGCCGTCTTACCCTCGGGGGAGTGGACGGTCTGGAAACGTCCCGCAACGGGGATGAGCTTGCTCATATTGACAAGCACCTCCTCGGGGTCGAAATTCAAAAGGATTGAAGCGGCATACACCACCAAAAGGTTGTAGGCGTTGAATTTGCCGGTGAACTGCACCTCCGCCTCATGTCCGTTGAACGACATGAGAGTGCCGTCGAGGCGTGTCTCCCAAATTCTGCCGCGGAAATCGGCGTCGTTGCGGAGCGAGTATTTATATTTGCGCGCTTTGGTGTTCTGAAGCATATAAGCGCCGGCTTTGTCGTCGGCGTTGACAAGGGCGAACGCGTCGGCGGGAAGCATGTCGAAAAACATCTTCTTGGCGTTCATATAGTTCTCCACGGTGCCGTGGTAGTCCAAGTGGTCGCGTGTGAGGTTGGAGAAAAGGGCACCCTCGAAACGAAGTCCGGCGATGCGGTGCTGCACGGCGGCGTGGGAGCTGACCTCCATGAACGCATACTGACATCCGGCGTCGACCATGCGGCGCAAAAGAGCGTTGAGCGTGATGGGGTCGGGGGTGGTGTGGGTGGTGGGGATAGCCTCATCCTGAATATAGTTGCACACGGTGGAGAGGAGTCCCGCGCGGTACCCTTCGAGTTTCGCCATCTCATAGAGGAGGGTGGCGGTGGTGGTCTTTCCGTTGGTGCCGGTCACACCCACCAAATGGAGCTGGTTGGAGGGATGGTCGAACCACGCCGACGCCAATTCACCCAAAGCCAAGGATGAATCCTTCACACGGATATATGTGACTCCCGACTCGCGGCTCGTGGGCATCTGCTCACACACAATCGCGCCAACGTGGTTGCTTGCCACCACCGGGATATACTTATGTCCGTCGGTCTGAGTGCCTTTGACAGCCACAAACAGACCCTCTTTCTCCGCTTGGCGTGAATCGGATGCCAATCCTGTGATATTGCGATCGGTCTCTCCAATCACTTCAAGCACTTCTATCTCTTGCAGTAGTTGCGACAGTTTCTTCATTTCCCTATATCGTTTTTATATTTTTCTGTTTTATTTTTTATATGTCGTTTCTATACGTCGTTTCTATTCAAAGTTTTAGGACACTCATCACCTCATGGTGAGTGTGATTTTCTCTCCCCGGCGCGCTTTCGACCCCGGGGGTATGCTCTGCCCCACGACCCTTCCGGTGCCCTGAAGGCGGACGTTCAAGCCATGGCGTTCGAGAGCCGCGACGGCGGAGGCGGCGTCGCACCCCACCACCGAGGGGACACCCCCCGAGACAGCGGCGTTTTTAATCTTCTTCGCCGCGGGGAGGTTCATATTCTCCCTAACGCTCTCTATGGCGGCATCGTTGCCGGCGGAGAACACGGGAGTGGAGGCGTTGACGGTCTCGGCGTAGTTGGAGCCTACGTTGAGCATGCCGCGGGCATACATCTTCACCGCCGAATTACGCATCACGCCACCGGAGATTCCGGCGGCTCCGCCGCATCCGGCAGGGGCGAGAATCAGCACCACACAGCTATATTTGGGATCATCGTAAGGGAAGAATCCTGCGAAAGCGTAGCGGCGTTTGCTCTTGTCGTATCCACGCGCATTGGGGAACGTGGGGAAGGCGGTACCTGTTTTTCCGGCGATTTTGACACGTTCGTCGCGCGCGGCGCGTCCGGTGCCTTCGCCCCATACCACCTCATAAAGACACTCGCGGAGCATCTGCGCCGTATGTGGGGAGCATACCTGCTCGCGTATCATGGGATGGCGCACCACGCTGTCGTTGCCATTCTCATCGCGCAGGGAACGCACAAGGTGGGGACGCACATACTTCCCGTCGTTGGCGATGGCGTTGTAGATGGAGAGGAGATAGAGCGGCGAAATCTCCACCGCGTATCCATACGCCTGACGCGCCAGGGAGAGATGGCGCGCGGTCATGGTCACGGGGTTACCCTTGGAATCCTCCGGAAGGAGCCGCGGCATTCGCGGTATCTGTTCCTCGGCGATGCCCGTGTGCATCTTCTCGAAAAGCCCCATCGACTCCCATCTGTCGCGGAATTTCGAGGGGTCGGAGCTGTAGCCGCGGAAGATTATGCGCGCCACGCCCGTATTCGAAGACCACGCCATGACCTGCTTCATATTCTTAATCCGCGGAGCGTGGGGGTCGCTGGTTTTCTGGAACGGAGAGGTGTCGACGGCATCATTCACCGACTTCACCAGCCCATCCTCGAAGCCTATGAGCATGGAGATGGGCTTGATCACCGACCCCGGCTCATAGCAATCCACGATTCTGTTGTACGCCTCGCCGTAGGTGCCATCCTTAAGTCGCTCCACGTTAGATATGGCTTTAATCTCCCCGGTGGCGACCTCCATAATCATGGCGGTACCCCATGAGGCGCCCTTCTCCTGGCACATGGCGAGCATCTCCTCCTCCAGAATATCCTGGATGTTTATGTCGATGGTGGTCACCACATCATAGCCGCGCCGGGGGTCTTGGACGGACCAATTTCCGAACCCGGAGGTGAACGCCACATGCTTGGCGTAGCCCGGCTTGCCGTAGAGAAGGGAGTCGAGGTCCTTCTCCAAGCCGGAATAGCCGTGCCACTCGCCGTTGCGCTTCGGATCCTGATAGACAAGTCCGATGCTATAGTGCGCCATGGAACCGTAGGGCTGTTTGCGCACGTAGCGGTGTTTCTTATAGTAGGGGCAATTGCTGTTGCCGTAGAAGATTTTTATGAACGGTTTTGTGCCAATGGTGTCGAAATCCGCCATGGAGACACCCCTTGCGAGCATGAGCGAGCGTGAACGTTTCTTAGGATCCTTGGCGAACTCGCGGCGGAAACGCGCGTGCCACGAGCACTCCGCGGCGCTGTCGGGCGGGAGGGTGTGCAAGTCGGAGGGACGCGGATAGTTCTCGTCGAGATAATCGGCGAGGGAGTCGATGGACGACCATGGCAATCCTTTGAGCTTTTCGAGCTTGTCGAGCTTGGGATGACGGAGGTCCAGCATTATGTCCCACACCATCATGTTGCAGGCGAGGATGCTTCCGTTGCTCGAAAGGATGCTTCCGCGCTCCGGGCTTATCAGCACCGTGTCCTCCAGCTGGCTCATCGCCGCCTCATTCCAATCATGGGCGTTGATGACGCACGTGAGGAAGAGTTTCACGACAATAGCCACCGCCGCGACGAGAAACGCCGCGGTGAGACATCCGAAACGACGGAGGATACGCGTCTTATTCTTCTGCTTCTTCATGGCTTATTCCGTGATTACAAGTTCATAGGGGGGCTGTTCCTGAAACTGCAACCCTAAATTACGTTCGTTGATGAGCTTGACCATATCCGACTCGCGGATAAGGCTCATATACTTCGATTTCTCGGCGAGCTTGCGGTTCTCCGCCTGTTCGAGCTTGGCGGAGAGTTCCTTGATTTTCATCATCTTGGTTTTGGTGTTGTACCTCAACCCGATGAGCATCACCACCGCCATCACCATCAACGCGATCAGCCACGCGTGGCTCTTGAAATAGTTGATTGAGATGCCGCGCCCATGGCGGAAGTCGCTGATGATTCTTTTTTTATTTTTGGCGCCGGACTTGGCGCCGGCGTTATCTTCGAGTTCTGAGTTCTGCTGCTTCATCCTCTAAAAAAACATTATTGCTGTTTGATTTTCATGGTTTAATTTCCATGACTTGTTTTAATGTTTTGTTTTTTCATGTTCTGTAGTTTCACGGCGGCGCGGAGTTTGGCACTCCGTGAGCGAGGATTACGAAGGATTTCCTCTTCGTCGGGCGCGAGGGCGCCCTTGACCACCGGCTCCCAGGGGGAGAGGTTTCTGCCGAAGAAGTCTTTCTCCACCTTTCCATCGATGTTTCCGGCACGGAAGAAATTCTTCACCATGCGGTCTTCCACGGAATGGTAAGTGAGTATCGCGAGACGGCCTCCGGGTTTTAGGATACGGAGGGTGGAGAGGAGGAACTCCTCCAGAGCGTCCATCTCGCTGTTGGTTTCGATGCGTAGGGCTTGGAACACCTGCGCCAGGTCTTTCTTTTCACGTTTAGGGTTCAGCAAGCGGCGCACCGCGGCGGTGAGTTGGTCGGTGGTGCGTATGGGCTGCTTGTCGCGCGCGGCGATGATCGCGGCGGCGAGGGCCCCGCAACGCTTCAAGTCGGTGAAGCGGCTGAACAGCGACGCCAGTTCCTCCGAGGTGTATTCATTCACGATATCGGCGGCACTGCGTCCCCCCTTTTGGTTCATTCGCATATCCAAAGGGGCGTCGGTGCGGAACGAGAAACCGCGGTCGGCGGCATCGAAATGATGAAACGACACGCCGAGGTCGGCGATGATGCCGTCAATCTCCCCCTCGCCGTGGTATTGCAGGAAATTCTCCATATAGCGGAAGTTGCCGCGCACGAAAGTGAAGCGCGGGTCGTCGAGGGCGTTGGCACTCGCGTCCATATCCTGATCGAAGCCGTAGAGCCGCCCCTGCGGACCCAAATGGCTCATTATGGCACGTGAATGTCCGCCGCCGCCGAATGTGGCGTCTGCATACACTCCATCGGGCTTTATCGACAACGCTTCTATTGTCGGTTCACACAATGCCGGGATATGGTAAACACTCTCCTGCTGATCCTTTTTCGTTTCTTTTTCTGTCATAGCTTTCTCGTGGAGTGCAAAGTTAACGAATTTCGCAAAAAAATCGGAGATAAATCGCAAAAAAATAGCTGCCAAGCATTTTTGCATGGCAGCACGCGCCCTTCCCTTTAGGGAAGCGTATGGAGAATCCGGCTATTTTCGACTCTTTATTTACGGCTCTTTTTGCCGGAATGTTTTTTCCTGGAGTGCTTCTTGCCGGAGTGTTTTTTAGAGTGCTTTTTACCTGATTTTTTCGACCATTTTTTTGAGGAGTCCGTTTTGCTCTTCGAGGCTCGATATGAGCGTTTTGAGCGGTCGAGGTCGCCGTATGCGGAGCCAAGCTTATCGGAAGAGAAAGCGAGGTCGCGGTTCACCCGTCTGTCGGGGTCTTTGAGGGAGTGGCTGAGGAGCCAGTCGTAGCTCTCTTTGAGATAGAAATAACGTGCCGGACGGGAGTGGTTCATCCCCGCCACGCGGTTGTAGATCAACCGCGAGTCGTCGCCGGCGGAGCGTATCCCCTCCGCCACCTTGTCGGATTGGGTGATGGAGACCGCGCGGTCGGCGGTGCCATGGACTATCCACAGCGGCACTTGGGTGAGGTTGGAATAGTTTTTCGAGGTCATTCCACCGCAAAAAGCCATGGCGGCGGCGATGCGGTCGGGATAGGCGGCGCAGAGATCGAGAGTGCCGTAGCCGCCGAGGCTCATACCCAACACATAGACGCGGTTGTCGTCGACGTTGAAGTGGGTACGCGCCCACTCCAGCACGTTCATAATCTTGTCGGGCTTCCACGACCCTCCTGGGTTCTGAGGAGCGATTACGTAAGCGTCAAGCTCACGCCCCTGTTCTATGGCGTCGATGGTGCCGTAGCGCTTCACCCGGTTAAGGTCGCTGCCGCACAGCGAAGACCCATGGAGAAATATCACCACCGGCTTCGCGGCGGAGCCACCCTCCGGATCATAGAACCAGAAGTTGTAGCCGTCGGCAACCTCCCCGTAGTGGGGTGTTATGTTGTCAGCGTGTATTGTCGTTATTGATATGATGCCAAGCAGCAGAATTAAGAATAATCTTTTCATGCCGCGAAATTACCGCTTTAATCCGTTACACACAAGCCGATTATGATTTTATAAGCATTCTTAACGGCACAAAACCGAGGCAATGTATAGAATAAACGCATATATTCATAGGCAAATGAATAGAGTGTCGCCAATAATTCACTTTTGTCATAATATGTTGTGGATTATAAGAAAAAATTTATACCTTTGCGACCAATTATAGAAAATCGCATGGCGTAAACCTAAAAGCCCGTACGAAAATCTATAACCGGAGGCTCAGACCACTCCACACAGGCGATAACAATCTAACTTAGATAAACTTCTAAATTAGATAAACCAACAACCACTCTATTAACTAAACCATTAATAATTAAACCATTAATAAACTAAACAAAAACGTTATGAACGTAATTACATTAACAAAAAGGCTAAGCATAGCCGCATGTTTCGTTCTGCCTACGGTCTTCGCAGCCAACGCGCTGGCGGGCTTAGGGACAAGAGCTGACGAAGTGGAGAGCGGCTCCGAAGCCGAATCCACAGTCTATGAAACACCGTACGTCAACGATTTCAAGTCGCAAGATGATTTCGACCAATTCACAATCATCGACGCGAACCAAGACAACACCACTTGGCTCTACGACAACACCTACCACCGCCTCTCCTGCAGCTTCAACTCACAGCAGGCGATGGATGATTGGGCGATCACTCCCGCCATCAAATTTGAGAAAGGAAAAACATACAACGTAGTGATGAGCGTTGGGTGCCAAAGCTCTGACCACCCCGAACGTTTTGAGTTGAAGCTGGGCAACGCCGCCACCGCCGAAGCTATGACCACAGAGGTCATCGCCGCCACCGAAGTGACCTCCACCATCACCGTCTCCGGACAATTCTCCGTGGAGGAGGATGGGGCTTACTACCTCGGCATGCACGGCATCTCCGACGCCGACCAATACGTGCTTTACTTCCGCAGCATCACCATCGACGATGCCACCAACGCGGATCCAGCCGCCCCCACCAACGTGACCGCAGTGGCTAACGAAGATAAAAGCGTGACCCTCACATGGGATCCCGTGACCACCGACATCTACGGCAACCCCCTCCCCGAGGACGCTAAAGTGACATACACCGTCTACCGTCCGTTCGAGCAACTCATCGCGGAAAACGTGGAGGAGACCACCTACACCGACACATGGGGCTTCGACGGGGAGGACATCATCTTCACCGTGACCGCCACCTGCAACAACAGGACCTCCGCCGCCGCGTCCGCCAATGCGGTGACAGTAGGCACTGTGGCCCCCACCGTGGTGGATGTGCCTTACCTCAACGAGTTCAGCGACAGCAAAGACTCCATCAAGGGCTTCACCATCATCAACGCCAACGAGGACGCTTATGAATGGACATGGGAGAGCTACTACGGCGACGGATACGCCCGCATCACCGGAAACAGCGACAACGCCATGGACGACTGGATGGTCACTCCGGGAGTGAACCTCAAAGCCGGCACCACCTACACCGCCACTTTCAAAGCTTATTGCAGATTGGCGGGAAGCACCACCTACACCGAACGTTTCGAGGTGAAGATGGGCGACGCACCCACAGTGGAGGGTATGACCTCGGAACTTATCGCAGCCACTGAGATCGCTTCCACCGACACTAAAGCCTACAGCAGCACATTCACCGTGGATGCCGACGGCGTTTACTATATCGGCTTCCACGCCATCTCCGACGCCAAATCCTACCAATTGAACTACACATCCATAGAAATCGTGGAGGGTGAGAAACAAGAGGAGGATGAGGTGGTGAACGTCACCCCCAAAACTCCCGAATCCTTCGAGGATGTGGAGTCGTTCCCCAGAACCATGCAATGGAACTACACCGACGGTCTCTACAGCAACAACGCCTCCGGCTACGCCACCGTGGTGGACGGCAAAGGCAACACTATCGGCTCCTATAAATTGGCACGAAGCGGTGATTCTTTGTGGTTCACATTCAGCGACAACGAGACAGTGAACGAGGGTATCCAAGACCTCGGCGGCAAACTTATTGTGCAAGTGCCCGAGGGGACAGTGCTCCACAAGGACAAAACCGCGTACCCGGCACACGAAATCGTCTACACCATCAAGGCGGCGGAACCCTCAGAGCCCACCGACCCTGAAGTGGTGATTCCCTCGGATCCGACCAACGTTAACGTAAGCTACGCCGACGGTGTGGCAACCATCACATGGGATCCCGTGACCACCGACACCAACGGCAACAGCATCGAGGGAGTGACATACAACGTCAGCAGCTCCTACTACACCGTAGTGGCTTACAACACCGAGAACACCACCGCCACCGACGCGGTGACAGACCCCGGCACTTACTACTACACCGTGACAGCATGCTACAACGAGCAACTCTCCAACGCCGTCATCTCCAATAAATTCACCATCGAACCGGCTCCGGAGAGCGTGCCCTACAGCAACACTCTCAGCACCTACGATGAGTTCAAAGCGTTCACCGCAATCGACTCCAACAACGATGGCGGATGGGTGTTCAACGACATGAACAACAGAACCATGATCTTCAGCGTCTCCGGCGCCCCCAAAGATGATTGGTTGATTTCTCCGAAATTCGAGTTGACCACCGACAAAGAGTATACCGTAGTGGTGGAAGCCGCCAAAGGCACTTCCGACACCAACGAGAAGCTTGAGATGCTCTACGGCGACGCCGCGTCAGCGGAGGCTCTCGTGAACGTGATTCTTGAGCCTACAGAGGTCAGCGCCACTGACTACGCGGCAGTCTCGTCAAGCAAGTTCTCTGTACCCTCCAATGGATATTACTACATCGGCATCCACGCTGTCAGCGAGGAGAAAGGCGCATTCTATCTGCGCAACTTCGCCATCAGTGGAGAATCGGCAGTGAAAGGTGTCTTTGAGAACACCGCTGTCTACGGAGGCAACGGAGAGATCGTGGCTCCAGCCGGCGCAAAGGTCTACGACGTTAACGGCGTATGCTACAGCACCTCCGGACTCAAAGCCGGACTCTATATCGTGGTTGCCGACGGCAAAGCGTATAAAGTGGTGGTGAAATAAAAGCCTCACAAAGCCTCACCCCTCACCCTCTCCTGAAGGAGAGGGGGCCCCGCTTCGCGGGAAGGCAATGAATTAAGGCGGACGCATAACGCGTCCGCCTTCTTTGATGATAGAAAGGATAAGAATGATAGGATTGATAGGAGGGATAGGAGGGAAACGAAAGACTCCGGCAGAAATAATGCGGGCAGCTTCGTATCATTCTTATCAAATCCTATCATTCCTATCAATCCTATCAATCCTATCAAAAAAAATTAGGCGCATCAATAACGATGCGCCTAATTTTTGGTGGGTGATTACGGATTCGAACCGCAGACCCTCTGCTTGTAAGGCAGACGCTCTAAACCAGCTGAGCTAATCACCCATAGGATATAACTTATAAATTTGGTGGGTGATTACGGATTCGAACCGCAGACCCTCTGCTTGTAAGGCAGACGCTCTAAACCAGCTGAGCTAATCACCCAAAAAAGTGCAAGATTCACACCGGACACGCCGGCGATTACCTTCTCGGTGGGTGATTACGGATTCGAACCGCAGACCCTCTGCTTGTAAGGCAGACGCTCTAAACCAGCTGAGCTAATCACCCGATTGCGGTGCAAAGTTACTACTTTTTTTTATACTACGGAAATTTTTTGCTAATTTTGTGCCATATTTTTGCAATAAACTACGCCCTCATCCTCCGTAAAATATTGCAAATAAATGCATTACAAGCACCAAAAAATTTCGCATTTTTTTATTAACACAAAGATAATTCCCATGGATTTAACTACGCTTACCGCCATATCGCCCATCGACGGGCGATATCGCCGTCAATCAGAATCTCTTGATCGTTACTTCTCCGAGTATGCGCTCATCCGCTACCGCGTGAAAGTGGAGGTGGAGTATTTCATCGCCCTATGCCGCATCCCGTTGCCGGCACTGGCGGGAATAAAACCGGAGGTGTACGCGTCGCTGCGCGCCCTCTACGAGGAGTTCTCCCTCGCCGACGCGCAACACATCAAAGACACCGAAAAAGTGACCAACCACGATGTGAAAGCCGTGGAATACTTCCTCAAAGAGAAATTCGACACCATGGGGCTCTCTGAATATAAAGAATATATCCACTTCGGCCTCACCTCGCAAGACATCAACAACACAGCGGTGCCCATGTCCATCGCCGACGCATTGCGCGAGAGCTACTATCCCCTTCTCGAGGAGCTTATCGCGAAACTTGAGGAATACGCCGAGGAATGGAAAGAGGTGCCGATGCTGGCGCGCACCCACGGACAACCCGCCACCCCCACACGCCTCGGCAAGGAGGTCATGGTCTTCGTCTACCGTCTGCGCAAACAGCTCGACCTTCTCAAGCAAGTGCCAATCAGCGGTAAGTTCGGCGGAGCCACCGGAAATATGAACGCCCACAAAGTGTCGTTCCCCGACATCAACTGGCCCGAGTTCGCCAATAATTTCCTCGCCGACTCACTGAAGATACAGCGCGAGTGCGTCACCACCCAAATCTCCAACTACGACAACCTCGCAGCCCTCTTCGACGCCCTCAAGCGCATAAACACCATCGTTCTCGACCTCGACCGCGACTTCTGGCAGTACATCTCCATGAACTATTTCAAGCAGAAGATCAAAGCCGGAGAGGTGGGATCCTCGGCAATGCCCCACAAAGTGAACCCCATCGACTACGAGAACTCCGAGGGCAACTTGGGCATCGCCAACGCCATCTACACACACCTCGCCAATAAGCTCCCCATCTCGCGTCTGCAACGCGACCTCACCGACAGCACCGTGCTCCGCAACGTGGGCGTGCCAATGGCGCACTCTCTCATCGCGTTCTCCAGCACACTGCGCGGTCTGGGCAAGCTCCTGATCAACGTCGACGCCATCGAACACGACCTTGAGATGCAATGGGCGGTGGTGGCGGAAGCCATACAGACAATCCTACGCCGCGAGGGATACCCCAAACCCTACGAGACCCTCAAAGCCCTCACACGCACAAACACCGCGATCACCAAAGAATCCATCGCCGACTTCATCGAGACTCTCAACGTCAGCGAGGAGGTGAAAGAGGAGCTGCGCCGCGTGAGCCCCACAAATTATATCGGCTTTTAGCATCATAGAATGAGTGTAAAGGATATCCAAATATCAGACTACGACTACCAACTCCCCGACGAGCGCATCGCCAAGCACCCCGAGGCGCAAAGAGATGCCTGTCGGCTATTGGTAAGACACCACAACGGGAAGCGTGAACATTCACGCTTCTCGCATTTAGCGGACTTCATACCCTCCGGGGCATTGATGGTGCGCAACAACACACGCGTGATCAACGCGCGCCTGCGGTTCCAAAAATCCACCGGAGCCACGATAGAGATTTTCCTCCTTGAGCCGGACACTCCGGCGGACTACGCCGAGATGTTTCAGAGCCACGCCTCATGCGTATGGAACGCCCTCATCGGCAATCTGAAACGCTGGAAAGGGGAGGAAGCCCTCGAAAAACGCCTCACCATCACCACTGACGAGGGTGATAAAGAGGTGGTTCTGCGCGCCGAACGCGCCGGAAGCGAGGGGGAGAACCATAAAGTGCGCCTTTCATGGACACCCTCGGAGGTGGAGTTCGCCGCCGTGGTGGAGGCGGCGGGGTTCATTCCCATCCCTCCGTACCTCAACAGAGAATCGGAAGCCGCCGACACCACCGACTACCAAACGGTGTACGCCAAGCTCAAAGGCTCCGTGGCGGCACCCACCGCGGGACTGCACTTCACTCCGACGGTGTTTGAATCCCTGGAGAAGAAAGGTGTGGAGGTGCGCGACGTGACCCTCCATGTGGGAGCCGGCACATTCAAGCCGGTGAAGAGCGACAGCATCGGCGGACACGATATGCACACCGAGACCTTCGTGGTGAGCAGTTCCCTCGTGGAGGCTCTCCTGAAAGCCATGCGCGAGAAGAGGGAAATCATCGCCGTGGGCACCACCTCCGTCCGCACATTGGAATCACTCCCCATCCTCGGCTACCAAATCCTCAAGGGCGACACCTCCATGCACGTGACGCAATGGGAAGCATACTCCATAGACTCCGACGACACCGTGGCGGCCCTGGAGGCTCTGCGCGACCATCTCGCCGGGAAAGGGGAGACGGTGGCATCCACCGCGATCATGATAGCCCCGGGATTCCGCTGGCGCGTGGTCAACGCCATGGTCACCAATTTCCATCAACCGAAGTCGACGCTCCTGCTCCTTGTGTCGTCGTTTCTGCAACGCGACGGAGGGGATAAGGAGGAATGGCGCGCCCTCTACGCAGACGCCATGGCGAACGATTACCGTTTCCTCTCCTACGGCGACGGTTCATTGCTGATGTAGCCCACCCGAAGCCACCGAAAACGCCATGAGCATCACCCTACGCTACACACCCCCGCAAGGGGAACCGCACATCACGCTGCCACGCTCCAAGAGCATGGCGGCGCGCGCCATGATTATGCGCGCCGTGGCGGGGGAGTACCATAGCAGCGCCACCGACGACGACTGCGACGACATACAAGTGCTCGACAAAGCCCTGACACTGTTGGAGCAAGCCAAGGGGGCACAGGTGGAAATCGACGTGCAAGCGTCGGGCACCGCCCTGCGGCTTCTCACCGCCTACGCCGCCGCCACGCCGGGGGTACACGCCGACATCACGGGGATAAGCCGTCTGCGCCAACGCCCCCTCGCTACACTTGTGGAGACGCTGAGAAGTCTCGGTGCCGACATCGAATACCGCGCCGCCGCGGGGTTCGCCCCGGTGAGAATACATGGAAGAAAACTAAAAGGGGGACACGCTTCCGTGGACGCGCGGATGAGTTCACAATTCGCCACAGCCCTGCTGCTGGTGGCAGAGACCATGGAAAAGCCCCTGGATCTGGAGATACTCAACCTCAACACCTCCGCGCCATACGTGGCACTCACAAAAGCGATGCTGCGCCGCGGCGCGGAATGCCCGATAGAGCCGGATTGGTCGGCGGCGGCGTTCATCTACGAGTATATGGCTGTCAGCGGCATCACAGCGCACTTCGACGGCGACAAGAGCGCCGACACCTCCCTACAAGGGGACAGCGCGGCGAAGGAACTCTTCCAAAAAGCGATTGACGGCGCGGCGCGGATAGCGATGGAGGACACCCCCGACATCGTACCGCCACTGCTCGCCGCCATAACGGCACTGCACCTCGACTGCACGCTCACCGGCACGGAGAATCTCAAATACAAAGAGTCTGACCGCCTCGCCGCGATGGTGGAGGAGCTTGAAAAAATAAAGGGACGCACCGCCGGAAGCCGGATAAAGATAAACGCCCACGGCGACCACCGCATAGCTATGGCTATGGCTATGACACTTCCGGCATTGCCGGGATGCCTTATGGAAATCGACGACCCCGACGTGGTCAACAAATCCTTCCCCCGTTTCTGGGAGGAGGTGGAGAAATTGGGAATCACGAGGGTGGAACCTTAGCCAAGATTAAACCGCAGTTAAATTAAACCATAGCCAAGACTAAAAGGAAATAAGTGATATGACAGGAGTGATGATAATCGCCGGATTAGTGATAGTGGTGGGAGTGATTCTGTATCTTTTCGACAGAAAAAAGATGCGCGAGGGGGCTTACGGCACCGATGCCGAAACGGAAGCGGGGACAACTACCGCCGGAAGCGAAAGCGGCGGGGAGATAGCGGAAACAACGACAAACGAGGAGAACGGCATCTGCTGCGGCACGCACGCCATCTGCGAGAAGCAGAACGCGGCGGCGGTGGCTGAATTGGTGTACTATGACGATGAAGAGCTTGACGCCCTCTCCGGACGCGACCCCAAGAGCTACACGGAGGAGGAGATGGAGCAGCTGCGCGACGTGGTGCTCACACTCCGCCGGGAGGATGCCGTAGGCTGGTCGGTCAGCCTGCAACGCCGCGGCATCGCGCTCCCCGACGAAATCCGCGACGAACTGATGCTACTCATATCATAGCAAACCTACCGGGCAACCATATCTATCAAAAGCCACGTATCATTCAAAAACTCATATTCAACCAAAAGCTTCGTATCAATCCAAAAAAAACGTGGTAAACCTATCAAAAACAGAGCAAAATTTGTAGGTAATTAAAAAAATTCCTATTTTTGCATTCTTACATTAACTTTTAGAAAAAGTATAAGATAATGGACTTATTCGAACAAGTAAGCGAAGATATCAAGCGCGCCATGCTCGCAAGGGAGAAAGTGCGTTTGGAGGCCCTGCGCGGCATAAAGAAAGAATTTTTGGAGGCAAAAACCGCCAAAGGAGCGAACGGAGAACTACCCGACGCGACCGCCATCAAGATATTGACCAAGATGGTGAAACAACGCCGTGAGAGCGCCCGCATATATCAAGAGAACAACCGCGAAGAGCTCGCCGCCACAGAATTGGCGGAAGCGTCAGTGATTGAGGAGTATCTACCCAAACAAATGAGCGCGGAGGAGCTGGAGGCGGAGATTAAGAGAATCATCGCCGAGACAGGAGCCACCGGACCCAAAGAGATGGGAAAAGTGATGGGAGTGGCAAGCAAAGCCCTCGCCGGCAAAGCCGAAGGACGCGCCATCTCCGAGACAGTGAAGCGCTTACTCGCTGAATTATAGAATAAAAAAAGCAAAACGACAATGTTAGTTTTAGCAGATATCAAAGCCAATCCTGAAAGAATCATCGAAAGATTGGCAGTGAAAGGGTTCGACGCCAAGGAACCTATAGCCCGTATCTTGGCATTAGACACAGAACGCCGCGCCCTTCAGGCGCAAAACGACGCCACCGCATCGGAATTGAAGAAACTCGCCGCGAGCATCGGTGCCCTCATGAAAGATGGTAAAAAAGAGGATGCCGAGAAAGCGAAAGCCGAAGTGGCAGCTATCAAAGCGGCATCGGTGGAACGCCAGAAACGCCAAGAGGAGTGCGAAGAGGAGACACGCAACATACTACTCTCCATCCCCAACACGCCGTGCGACGCGGTGCCCGAAGGGAAAACCGCCGCCGACAACGTGGTGGAGGTCACCGGGGGCCCGATGCCCCAACTCGGCGACGACGCGCTTCCCCACTGGGATTTGGCGAAGAAATACAATATCATCGACTTTGAGATGGGAGTGAAGGTCACCGGCGCCGGATTCCCTTTCTATATCGGCAAAGGAGCGCGTCTGCAACGCGCCCTGATCCAATTCTTCCTCGACAGCGCATGGGAAGCCGGCTACATCGAAGTGGAGCCCCCCTACGCGGTCAATGAAGCCTCCGGCTACGGCACCGGTCAATTGCCCGACAAAGAGGGTCAGATGTACCACGTGAACCTCGACAACCTATACCTCATCCCCACCGCCGAGGTCCCCGTCACCAACATGTACCGCGACGTGATTCTCTCCGAAGCGGAGCTTCCCAAGAAGAATTGCGCCTACTCACCCTGCTGGCGTAGAGAGGCGGGAAGCTACGGCAAAGACGTGCGCGGGCTCAACCGCCTGCACCAATTCGACAAAGTGGAGATCGTGCGCATAGAGCGTCCCGAAGATAGCTACGCCGCCCTCGAAGAGATGAAAGCGCACGTGCAAGGACTCCTTGAGAAACTCGGATTGCCCTGGCACATCCTCCGCCTATGCGGCGGCGACATGAGCTTCACCTCCGCCATCACTTTCGACTTCGAAGTGTGGAGCGGCGCTCAGAAACGCTGGCTCGAAGTAAGCTCCGTCAGCAACTTCGAGACTTACCAAGCCAACAGATTGAAATGCCGTTACCGCGGCAGTGACAAGAAAACACACCTCTGCCACACTCTCAACGGCTCCGCCCTGGCGCTCCCGCGCATCATGGCAGCCCTGTTGGAGAACAATCAGACACCGCAAGGCATCGTGATTCCGGAGTGCCTGCGCAAATACACCGGATTCGACATTATTAATTAAATATCTTTGATCAAACATCATTGATTAACAGCACGTTTCCACGCGGCAAAAAAAATTAATTGCGATGACAGCAGCATATATAAGCAAAGAGGAAAAGAAGATACCCATCAACGACCCGTCAGGGAAGTGGACCGACATGACACTCCTACCCGAATGGCAGGAGGAATTCTACGATGTATACACAGCACGAAAGCATGGCAAATGGGTAATGCTCAAAGCCCTCAAAGAGCAGTACCGCAATGATGAACGCTGCAAGGAAATGCTGGAACGCGAGTTCGACACACGCTATAACCTGGCACACGCCAACATAGTGATGGTCAACGACTTCGAAGAGATTCCCGGCATAGGAATGGCCATAATCACCGACGATGCTTATGGCTATTCCCTACGCCGTCTCATCGATGAAAAACGCCTGACACCCAAGATACTGCATCGACTGCAAACACAGCTCATCGATGCCATGGAATATATCCAGGAGAACCATATCATCCATTATCCCATCACCCCGGAGAACATCATCTTCACCGAATACAATGAGAACCTGAAGCTCATCAACGTGGGATATGACCAAACGGACTCCCTCACAGAACAAGACACCACGGCGGACATCAAATCCTACGGCGCGGTGATGGATGAGGTGCTCGACCGCCTTCCCACCAAGATGCCGCGTCTGCGACGTATCGCCAACCAATGCCGCGACGGCAAATTCAACAATGTGGCGGACCTCTCTTTGGCGTTGGAACGCCGATCCTCGGCTCAAATATATCTCTTTATTTGCGCCTTTATATGCTTGATGACCTGCATCCTCCTTTGGCTAACCATCAAGTGATTGATCATTAATAACTACTTCACTCTAAATGGTTGAAATTAAAGAACTAACTCCTACGAAAGGAAACCTCCGGAAATTTGTGAATTTCCAAATAGACCTATATAAAGACAACGCATACTACGTGCCACCGTTGGTGCTGGATGAGATAGACACGCTCACCCCCACCAAAAACCCCGCGTTCGACTTCTGCGAAAGCGCTTACTTCGCCGCCTACAAAGAGGGGAGAATGGTGGGACGCATCGCCGCGATCATCAACCGCCAAGTCAACGAAAAAGAGAACGAGAACAACGTCAGATTCGGATTCGTGGACTTCATCGACGACAAAGAGGTGAGCAAAAAGCTCCTCGACGCCGTCGCCGAATGGGGACGGAAAAAGGGGATGGAGAACATGGTGGGCCCGTTGAGCTTCACCGACCTTGACAAGGAGGGTGTGCTTATCTACGGCTACGAGGAGCTATCCACCATGGCCACCATCTACAACTACCCCTACTATATCGAGCACTTCGAGGCCTACGGCATGACGGTGGACTCCACATGGTTGGAGTTCGTGATGGACGTGCCGGAGGGTATCCCCGACAAGATGAACCGCATCGCCGACATTGTGAAGACACGCTTCGGACTGCGCGTGGAGAAATTCACCTCTCGCAAAGTGGTGAAAGAGAAATACGGACACGCCCTGTTCGCCCTCATCAACGAGACCTACGCGTCGCTCTACGGCTATTCCACCCTCACACAACGCCAAATCAACGCCTACATAAAGATGTATCTCAACCTGCTTGATTTGGATCTTGTGAGCTTCATCGTCGACAGCAAGGATGAGCTTGTGGGCGTGGGAGTGTCGATGCAATCCATGAGCCGCGCGCTTCAGAAATCAAGAGGGAAGCTCTTCCCCTTCGGATGGTACCACCTGCTGAAAGGTCTTAAAGGGAAGAACGACCGCGTGGACCTCCTCCTGGTGGGCATCAAGCCCGAATATCAAGGGAAGGGAGTGAACGCGCTACTGTTCCAAGACCTTATCCCCCAATATATCAAACGCGGCTTCAAATGGGCGGAGTCCAACCCCGAACTCGCCGACAACGACAAAGTGCAGGGACAATGGCAATATTTCGCACACCGCAACCACCGCAAACGCGTGGCTCTGAAATGCAAAATTTAGAGTAAGGAGATACTATGAAACGCAGCGATTTTGAAATAATGGCACCGGTGGGGAGCTGGGAATCCCTGTCGGCAGCGCTCAACGCCGGAGCGGACGCGATCTACTTCGGCATCGAAGGCTTGAACATGAGGTCGCGTTCAAGCGCCAACTTCACCATGGACGACATGGAGCAGATCGTAGCCACATGCCGCGAAAGGGGAGTTAAGACCTATCTGACGGTGAACACGGTGATTTACAACACCGACATCCCCCTGATGCACCAAATCATAGACCGCGCCCACAGCGCCGGCATCAGCGCCATCATCGCCTCCGACATGGCGGCGATACTCTACTGCGACAAAATAGGGCAGGAGGTGCATATCTCCACCCAAGTGAACGTGTCGAACGCCGAGGCGGCGCGCTTCTACGCGCAATGGGCCGACGTGCTCGTGCTCGCCCGCGAGCTCAACATGGAGCAAGTGAAAGAGATCCACGACACTATCGTCAACGACAATATACGCGGACCGCGCGGCGAACTCCTCCGCATCGAGATGTTCTGCCACGGGGCCCTGTGCATGGCGGTGAGCGGGAAATGCTACCTCTCACTCCACCAAATGAACTCCTCCGCCAACCGCGGTGCCTGCAACCAAATATGCCGCCGCGGATACAGAGTCACCGACCTCGAAACCGGCGACGAATTGGAGGTGGACAACAAATACATAATGAGTCCCAAAGACTTGAAAACCATCCATTTTCTCAACAAGCTTGTCGACGCGGGTGTCAGCGTGTTCAAAATCGAGGGACGCGCCCGCGGTCCGGAGTATGTGACACAAGTGGTGAAATGCTACGACAAAGCCCTGCGCGCCATCTGCGACGGCACCTACGACGAAGCCCTCATCGCCGAATGCGACGAGGAACTCAAGAAAGTGTTCAACCGCGGTTTCTGGGACGGATACTACATGGGGCAGCGTCTGGGCGAATGGAGCGCCAAATACGGCTCCTCCGCCACACGCACCAAGATCTATGCGGCGAAAGCCACCCGCTACTTCTCCAAATTGGGAGTGGGAGAGTTCCGTCTCGAGGCCGGAGAACTCAAGCCCGGCGACGAAGTGGTGGTGACCGGCAACACCACCGGCGCGCTGATCTTCACCATCGAACAGATACGCCTCGACAGAGACCCGGAGCCTAAAGCCGTGAAGGGTGACCTCTTCTCAATCCCCGTGCCGGCGAAAATACGCCCCGGCGACAGGCTATACCTCTGGAGAAAAAACGAAATTTCTTGATTACATTTGCGTACCACAAAAATAAGCATTACATTTGCGGCACCTTAAACCATGTAAACCATAATAACACGATATGTACAAAATAGTAAGCAAACGCTATCTTTCACCTCAAATCACAGAGATGAAAGTTTACGCGCCCCGCATAGCGGAATCAGCGCTCCCCGGACAATTCATCATCGTACGCACCGATGAGCAAGGCGAACGTATCCCCTTGACAATCTGCGACTACGACGCGTCCGCGGGCACAATCACATTAGTGACACAAACCGTGGGCTACTCCTCTCATAAAATCAACGCAATGAATGAGGGCGACGCATTCGCCGACGTTGCGGGTCCTTTGGGCCGTCCTTCCGATTTATTGGAGCTTCCGGAAGAGGAACTGAAAAAGAAAAGAATCCTCTTCGTGGCGGGAGGTGTGGGCACCGCCCCCGTCTATCCCCAAGTGAAATGGCTTAAAGAGCACGGAGTCACCGCCGACGTGGTGATAGGAGCCAAGACAAAGAGCCTCTTCTCCTACGTGGAGGAGATGCGCACCGTGGGCAACGTCTACCTATGCACCGACGACGGATCGGAGGGATTCCACGGCATGGTGCCGGCATTGATGAAAGACCTCATCGAAAACCAAGGGAAGAAGTATGACCACTGCGTGATCATCGGCCCGATGATTATGATGAAATTTGCGTCGCTCACCACCAAAGAATACGGCATCCCGACAATGGTGTCGCTCAACGCGCTTATGGTCGACGGCACAGGAATGTGCGGAGCGTGCCGCGTGAGCGTGGGTGGCAAGACACTCTTCACCTGCGTGGACGGGCCGGAGTTTGACGCGCATCAAGTGGACTTCGACGAGGCTATGCGCCGTCAGAACATGTATCGTGAGAACAAAAAAACTCTATCACAGAACCAAAAATGTCAATGCAACAATGGCAAATAAGATACCCCGCGTAGCAGTACGCGAACAAGACCCGGCTAAAAGAGCCACCAATTTTGAAGAGGTATGCTATGGCTACAACACTGAAGAGGCGGTGCTTGAGGCATCTCGTTGCCTTAATTGCCCGAAGCCGCGCTGTGTGAACGCATGCCCGGTCAACCTTAATATCCCCGGCTTCATCAAAGCCCTCCACGAGGGGGACATGGTCAACGCCGCCGGCATCATAGCTCAAGACAGCTCCCTCCCCAGCGTATGCGGCCGTGTATGTCCGCAAGAGACCCAATGCGAAGGCTCCTGCGTGCTCGGAATCAAGGGTGAGCCGGTGGCTATCGGCAAACTCGAAAGATACGTGGGCGACTGGAAAATCGCACACGCCGACGAACTCCCCACCCCCGAAATCAAACGCAACGGGAAGAAAGTGGCGGTGGTAGGCTCCGGTCCCTCCGGACTCGCCTGCGCGTCGGACTTGGCACGCCTCGGCTACGAAGTGAAGATTTTTGAAGCCCTCCATAAAGTGGGTGGCGTATTAGTATATGGCATCCCCGAGTTCCGTCTTCCCAAAGAGAAGATTGTGGCTCAAGAGGTGGAAGCAGTGAAGAAATTAGGCGTGGAGATAGAGACCGACGTGATCGTGGGCCGCACCACCACCGTGGACCATCTCATGGACAATGAGGGCTACGATGCGGTGTTCGTAGGCTCCGGAGCGGGACTTCCGCGCTTCATGAATATCCCCGGAGAGAACCTCAACGGCGTATTCTCCGCTAATGAGTTCCTCACCCGCGCCAACCTCATGCGCGCCTACGATGACAACTTCGACACACCCATCGCCATAGGTAAACGCGTGGTGGTGGTAGGCGGCGGCAACGTGGCTATGGATGCCGTGCGCACCGCGAAACGCCTCGGATCCGACAGCTACATCGTCTACCGACGCAGCGAAGCCGAACTCCCCGCACGTGTGGAGGAGGTACACCACGCCAAAGAGGAGGGCATCGTGTTTAAGATGCTCACCAACCCCGTGGAGGTGCTTGGCGACGAAAAAGGAAATGTGGTGGGTATCCGCTGCATTAAAATGGAATTAGGGGAACCCGACGAGAGCGGACGCCGATCACCGGTGGCTGTGGAAGGCTCCGAGTTCGTGATTGACTGCGATGTGGTGATCATGGCTCTCGGCACAAGCCCCAACCCCCTGATTAAATCCACCACCAAAGGTCTGGAGACTAACCGACGCGGATGCATCGTCGCCGATGAAGAGGGACGCACCACTCGCGACGGAGTGTTCGCCGGCGGCGACGCTGTGACAGGCGCCGCGACAGTGATCCTCGCCATGGGCGCGGGCAGAAAAGCCGCAAAAGCAATCGACGAATATCTTAAAACAAAATAACGAACAGATTCATTTGAGTTTTGAATGTGATCCTCACTCTACAGGGATGTAGAGTGGGGATTTCTTATTTTTCACCCTCAATTTCTTATTTTTCACCCTCAATACGCCCGCCGGACAGTAATATTTTCTAATGAATCGTGGAGTTTTTCAATGAGTCGGGAAGTTCCTCCAATGCGTCGGGGAAAACCTCAAGCAATTCGGCTACGGCGCGGCGCGCGTCCTCATTCCCGGCAATGGCGCCGCGATAAAAATATTCCAAAGATTTGGCATGGCTATACTCCACCCCCTCACCGCGGGAATATGCGTTTCCAAGCATGGTGAGCGCGTCGGCGTTGCCCGCTTGCGCACCCATTTCAAAAAGAGCGAGGGCGAGATCGAAAGCGTTGATGGAGCGGTAGTGGGTGCCGAGGTCTGCCATCTCCTGGGGTGTCAGAGTGGCGAAATAAGGCATCATCATCTCTTTCAGAGGGTATTGCGCATCGAGGAAACCTCCGGCAATGGCATCCTCGTAAAGATGGCGCGCGGCGGTGGTGTCCGCCTCCACTCCGAGGCCCTTGCGGTAGAGATCGCCGAGCTGCGCCTTCGCCACGGGAAGCTCCTCATCGGCGGCGCGGCGGAGCCAATAGCGCGCCTTGGCATAATCATGCTCCACACCCTCACCCTCCATGAGCAGCCATCCTAAATTGTTGCACGCCTTCGGGTCGCCGGAACGCGCCGCGGATTCCATCCATTCCAACGCACGCGCCACGTCACGGTGCGGAGCTTTGTAGTAAAGGAATCCGAGATAGCTCTGCGCCGGAGCATAGCCCGCGCACGCCGCCTTCTCATAAAGAAGTAGGGCGGCGGCGGTGTCGGGACGTATGGTGGCATAGCCGCGCTCCAAGACACCGGCGTAGCGGTATTGCGCCGCCGCGTCGCCGGAATCGGCGCGCGCGATGAGGTCCGACAACTGCCGCGGAATCCCACCGCGCGCGGAATCCTCCTGACGGGCGTACAGCATAAGACACACCCCCGCCACAGCCATGGCTGCCATAATCCGTCGCATAGTATTCATCTACGTAGGGTTTTATTTACTTGGAAAATGTGTTTACTTGGGGTCGAGTGTGATCAGCGGCACCAACATCTCCTGCATCGAAATGCCGCCATGCTGGAATGTGCCGCGGTAGTATTGCACGTAGTAATTATAATTGTTGGGATAGGCGAAGAAATCCCCGTTCATCGCGAAGATGAACTCCGACGAGACATTAAGCATCGGGAGTCCGAACTTGTTGGGATAGCGCATCTGATAGACCTCACGGGCGTTGTATTTAAGGTTCTTCCCCTCCTTATACCTCAAGTTGGTGGAGGTGTTTTTGTCGCCCACCACCTTTATGGGGTTATCCACCTTCACGGTGCCGTGGTCGGTGGTGAGAATCACCTTATACCCTAAGTCGCGGATGCGGCGGAAAATCTCCATCACCGAGGAATGGCGGAACCATGACTCTGTGATACTGCGGTAGGCGGCGTCGCTGCTCGCCAATTCACGAATCATCTTCGACTCAGTACGGGCGTGCGACAACATATCAATGAAGTTTATCACCAACACATTCAAGGGATTCTCCGCCAAGGAATTGATTTTGCGTAGCAGTTTCTCGCCATTCTCCGAGTTGTAAATCTTCTCGTAAGAGAAAGTCTCCTTGCGGCGGTAGCGTGAGAGCATGGTCTGCAAAAGCTCCTTCTCATAGACGTTCAAGCCCTCGTCCTCATCCTCGTCCACCCAATACTGCGGAAACATCTGCGAAATCTTCAGCGGCATAAGTCCGGCGAAGATGGAATTGCGCGCATACTGCGTGGAGGTGGGGAGAATGGTGGTGTATAGCTCCTCGCTAATGTTGAAAAGCTCCGCCATTAAGGGCTGGATAGTGCGCCACTGGTCGAGACGGAAATTATCAATAAGGACGAAAAAGACCTTCTCCCCCTTGTCCAAGAGAGGGAAAACCTTTGTTTTGAAGATATCATGGCTCATCATGGGGCGTGAGTCGGAGTTGACCCACTCCTCGTAGTTGCGGCATACAAAGCGGCAGAACGCCTTGTTGGCATCCTTTTTCTGCGATTCGAATATCTCGGAGATGCCGGCATCGGCGGCGGCGGAGATTTTCATCTCCCACGTCACCAACGAGCGGTAGAGTTCATACCAATCATTTATATTGTCGGTGGCTTCAATATCCATGGATAGCTGGCGGAAATCCTGCATGAACTCCGTATTCGTGCGCGCCGCCACGAGGTCGCGTTTGTCGAGGTTCTTTTTCAACGCCAAGAGGATCTGGTTGGGGTTCACCGGCTTGATAAGATAGTCGGCAATGCGGCTCCCTATGGCTTGATCCATGATATTCTCCTCCTCGGATTTGGTGATCATAATCACCGGGAGGTCGGGGTGACGCTTATTGATGATTTGCAGCGTCTCCAGCCCTGTGAGTCCCGGCATATTCTCGTCCAAAAGCACCAGGGAGAAGGGCTCCGCGTCGAGCGCGTCGATGGCGTCGCGCCCGTTGGAGACAGTCGCTATTTCATATCCCTTCTTCTGTAGAAACAGTATGTGGGGCTTCAAGAGATCAATCTCATCATCCGCCCATAATATCTTTTGCATAACGGCTTGTTTTTTTATTTATCCGACGCTTCAACGCCCTCCACATTCTCCGAGGACTCCGAAGGCTCCGTTTGTTCCGAAGATGGTTCAACACTTTCAATATTCTCCTCGGTGTTCTCATTCTCAGCTGGTTCCGAAGATTCTATCTCCTCCGAAGGTTCAATTTCCTCCGAGGGTTCATTCTCCTCCGCCGGAGCCACATCCTCCACCGAAGGATCTTCCTCTGTCGGGGGTTCGTTCACCGCCGGGGGCTCGTTGTCCACATTCTCCTGGAACTTGAAATACTCCTCAAATGAACGTCCGCGGGTAATCAAAAGTTGGAAGTTGGCCTCCGAAATCATGATAGGACGCACACTCGCCGGGACATCGAAATTGTTTTCACGCGCCATGACGGTGCGGTAACGCTCCAACTCCTTCATATTGGCGAATCCCTTGACAAGGAGCAATCCGACGTTGCCGAAACTCATCTGCTCCAGATCATAGTCCTTAACCATGAACGAGGAGAAGTTGTGGCGCGCCACATCGTAAAGCAATTGGTTGGCGTTGACGGAATCGCGTGCGAACGCCAAGACAAGCATCTGCGGCTTGTTGGGGTCGCGGTCGAAGTCCACCGGCTGACCATCATCCGCCATAGCCACGGAATCGTTGGTCAGGCGCGTCTCCCACAGCAATCCGCGGGTGTTGGAGCCACCGCCGCGCAACTGCCGTCCCTGACGGATATTCTTCATAATATTCCCCGCCACCTCCGTCATATCGGTGTCGGGCCATTTATCAAGCATATACGTCAGCCGCTCTTTAAACTTATCGTAGTCCTGCTGGGTGAAATACGCCAGCGCATCGATAAACACGAATTTAGGGAGAATGGGGGAGAGGGGATAATCCTTCTCCATCTTCTCCGTGGAGTTGTGTACGACTTCGTTGCGGTCGGAGAGATATGCGGCGTATGCATCCTTATACAAGGACTCCTGACGCGCCTCCATGGTGCGCATATTCTCGAAATAGTTGGGGTCTTGCATCGCCTGTCCGTGAGGGGAGTCGGCGAACTCAGTGACTATCATCAGGCGGTAGCGTTCCGCCTCCGCGGTGTCGCCGTCGCGCATCGCCATCATATACATGTTGTAGTACACGTCCAGACGGTAGATATTGTCGGGATAACGCGACTCCAGCTCCATGAACTCCTTGCGCGCGGCGGGGAAATCCATCAGTTTGTCCTTGAGAATCAATCCCATATTGTACAGACCCTCCTGGATAATATCGTTGCACGTCTGAATCTCCTCCTCGGTCTTGGGGATATTTTTGAAATAATACTCCGGCTCATGTGGGTCGTTGGCTTTATCCACGGCGGCTTTCTCTTCGGGAGTCTCCTCCCCGGTAGCCGCGCCCTCCTCGGCGTTCTCGGCGTTCTCGTCAGCCTCTTCCTCCTCCGATTCCATGGTGTAGGAAGTCTTGTCGCGGCGGCGCCAGTCATCCTCCAGCTTACGCGCGCCCCATTTACGTTGGAACTCCGTCTTTCCGGCATTCTTAGTGCTCTCGTTGTAGAAGTACCACGATTTGTCGCTGTTGATGGTGTATTGCGCCGGAGCGTTGGGATCCTGAATCTCCCCCTTACCTTGCTGCTGTGCGAGATACTCATCGCGCTTGGCGGCTTCGGCAGCCTCTTTCTCCTGCTTTTTATACTCATCGGCGAGGCGCTTGCACACCTTCATCTGCTCCTCCTCGCTCATCTTCGAGAGGGTGAGGAGGGAGTCTTGCAGCTGCACGTTGCCGGAATAGGTGGCGAGTTCGTCAAGAACGTCGCTGCGCTTCTTGAGAGTCTTATAATCGGGGAAAGTGACGGGCAGCTGCGGCACCGCCTCCGAATAGCATGGCTGCGCCTTCACATAGTTGCCCTCAGCGAAAAGGATATTGCCGAGCGCCAACTGCGGCAACGCTTTGTTGATGTCGCCGCGTGTGGACTTCTCCACCGCCAGACGGTAATTCTCCTTGGCGTTGGCACTGTCGCCGCGCGAAAGGTATAGATTACCTATGGCGTAGTATATCTGATCGAAATATTCCTTATTGCGCTCATAGCGTGTCATGGCTTTCAGCGACGCCACCTCACCCTTGATATTGGTTCCGGCAAAGACCTCGCTCTGCTTAATGCGGGCGTTGAACTTGGCGCGGTAATCCAGCCCGGCTCCGGCTCCCGCTTTCTTATAAGCGAGGTATGCCTGACGACGGTTCCCCTCACGGGCGTACACCTGTCCCAAAAGGAAATAGATACGGTTGCGCTGGGTCCCTTTCGCAGCTTTCGCCGCCGGCTCAAGATACTGCGGCGCGCGCGCATAGTCGCCGGAACGCACGAGATAGTCGCCCATCACGAAATTATACAAATCTTTCAGCTGCGATGTGGTGAGATTCTTATCCTTGATATGCACGAGGATATTGTCCGCTTCATAGTTCCAATCCATGGCGCAATAGCAGCGCGCCTGCCACAGCAACGACTCCGTCACCACGTCGGGCAGCCATTTGAAGTGGCGCGAGATATAGAAGAACGTGGCGGCACCGCCGAGGAAATCACCATTGAAATACTGAGCGCGTCCCATCATCAACCATGCCTTGTAGAGGAAAGGGTTGAACTCCTCACGGGCGCGGAAATCCTTCTCTTTCTGCGACGACCCTTTCTTCGCCGGCTTCTTCTTGATGGAGTGCAGCTGTATGGACTTCTGCATCTTCTCTATGGTGCGTTTGAAATCTCCGGTGGGCTGCGGCAGCTTGTCGTTGGCGCGCGCCTCGGCAGGATGCATCAGCACACGCTGAGTGTAGTCGTCCTGATACGCCTTCTCCATCTCCTTAAGCTGCTCCTTATAATGCTCGGAGCCATTGAAGTAGACGTTGTAGCGCGTGTTGAACGCCTGCCATTGCCGCGACGCGGCTGTGTTTTTCTTGGTGGAGCATCCGCCGCACAGACACACCACCGCCACGGCGGCGAGACACAGCGTCAGTCTCACCGCGCGTTTTATATCTTTGTCAATCCTTTGATTCATTATACTTTTATACTCTATTCAACGAAATTGCACCCTGAATTATTATCCCGAATTATTATCCTCCCGACACTCCGCCACGCCCCCATCCCTTTTAATTTTAAAGATTTACGCCACGGCGAGAGAGTCCCTTTTTGCATGATAGCGAAATTATTATTAATTTTGTGATTGAATGTAATATTAATCATCTCTCCTCTCCGCACTATATGAATAGAATAATATGGACAAGACAATAGCCTACCTCGACCGCAACGAGTTTAACTTCCCCCCCTCGGAGGAGGTTGTCGCCGCATTGAAAAACTTCGACGCGGGGAAACTCTGCTTCTACACCCGAATCTACGATGAAGGCAAAAAAAGTATCTTCTCGGAATACCTGTCGGAACTCTACGGCATCCCCGAATCGCAAGTATTGTTAGGCTATGGCGCCGAGGATATCCTCAAGCAAGTGGTTCATTTCTTTCTGTCGCGCGACGAGAAGCGCACCATGCTCATACCCAAATTCTCATGGTGGTACTACAAATCACTCGCCGATGAAGTACACGGCACTACGCGCGAATACCCCCTCTACGAGAAAGGGGAGACCTACGTCTATGACCTCGACAACATCGTTGACTTGGTGAACAGCGTGAAGCCGGCGCTTCTGCTGCTGGCGTCGCCCAACAACCCCACCGGCAACGGACTCACCCCCGAAGGGATTGACGGAGTGATGAGCCGCATATCGCCGACGACAGTGGTGGTGGTGGATGAAGCTTACGCCTCCTTCGTCACCGACAACGCCGCATACATTGAGAAAATTATCAACAAATTCCCCAATATCATCTTCGTGCGAACACTCTCCAAGTTCTACGGACTCCCCGGACTACGCATGGGCTACGGGTTCATGAGCAAGGAACTGAAGGAATTTGTGAAATACAGCAACAAATATCTCGGCTACAACCGCATCTCCGAGGATATCGCCATCGCGGCGCTGAAATCCGACGCGCACTACCGCAAGGTGGCTGACTCGATGAACGCCGACCGCAAACGCTACAAAGAGGAGATTGGAATCCTCGACGGCTTCAAAGTCTACGACTCCGTGGCGAACTTCATTCTTGTGAAATATCCCATCGAACTCAAAGAGGCGCTGCAAGAGGCGTTCAAAGAGGAGAACTACAAGGTGAAATTCATGAACGAGCCGGATATCAACACCCACCTACGCATCACTCTGGGCCGTCCGGAGCAGAACGATGTGGTGATACGCACCATTAAAGAGATAGCAGCACGATGATCGCCGTAATACCCGCCGCGGGGATGGCGTCGCGCCTGCGTCCCCTCACCGACCACACACCTAAGTGCCTGCTCAAAGTGGGCGACCGCGAACTCCTGCGACGCTCCATCGACGCTATCACCGCCGCCGGAATCTCCGAACTCGTAATCGTCACAGGGTATCTCAATAATCTCATCGAAGAGTTTGTGAAGAGGAACTATCCCGCGCTCACAGTTCATTTCATCCACAACGCGGACTACGCCTCCACCAACAATATCTATTCCCTCTATCTCGCGAAGCCTTTCGCAAAAGGGAAAGAGATTCTCCTCCTGGATTCCGACATAATCTTTGATCCGGCGATTATCACCACCCTCATGGCGGCTCCCGACCCCAATGTCCTCGCGCTTATGCGCCACCCCCTGGGGGAGGAGGAGATTAAAATCATCCCCGACGAAAAGGGGTTGGTGAAAGAGATAAGCAAGACTTGCAGCATCCCCGACGCGATAGGGGAGTCCCTCGGCATCGAACGTATGTCGGCGGAATACACCACCACCCTCTACGACGAATTGGACACGATGATGGCGGAGGGACTGAACAACGTATTCTACGAATGCGCCTTCGAACGCCTGATACCCAAAGGACACACCTTCCGTCCGATCGACACCACTGAATTTTTCGCCGCAGAACTCGACACCCCCGAGGATTTCCACAACGCGAAAGAGAACATACCCGGCAACCTTTTGTGACACAGACTATGGCAGACTACGACATACGCGCGCTGCAACTACGCATCCTCGACATCTTGGTGAAAGTGGATGAAGTGTGCCGCGAGCACGACATACGCTATTATATCACCGCCGGCACCGCCTTAGGGGCGTACCGCCACCAAGGATTCCTCCCCTGGGACGACGACATAGACATAGGGATGCCGCGGAGCGACTACGAGCGGTTCATGCGGCACTCCAGAGAGTGGCTTCCGAAGCATCTGGAGGCGATTTGCTTTGAATTGGATCCGGAATATCCGCTACCCTTCGGGAAAATCCAGGACGCGTCCACAACGCTCATAGAGCGTATGCACCTCAAATATATCGGCGGAATATACATCGACGTGTTCCCCATCGACGGAGCTCCGGCGACAAAACTCAAGCAACGCCTCCACTTCGCCAAGTATGAGTTCTATAAAAGGGTGCTTTACTTCATCCACCGCGACCCCTACAAACATGGCCACGGCCCATCCTCATGGCTCCCGCTCCTCGCAAGAAAATTCTTCACTCCTTTAGGGGTGCAGAAACGCCTGAAGGATATTATGACGATGATAAACTTCGATGACTCCGACTATGTGGCGGACTACGACGACGGATTAGTCGGAATCATGCCGCGTCATATCTACGGTGAACCCCAACCCCTCCTCTTCGAGGGTAAGAGGGTGATGGGACCGCAGAACCATTCAGTCTATTTGAGAACGAAATATGGCCCCGACTTCTATGTGGAACCACCGGTGGAGAAACGCCGGCAACATAACTTCCACTACCTCGACCTTAACAATCCCTACGCAGAGTATAAGAAGAAAGAGATAAGAAAGAAAGTATAAAGTATAGAGTATAGAGTATAAAGTATAAAGTATAAAAAGAACCCTACCCAACACGATAGTTGGATAGGGTCTCTTATTTACTTAACAAACAATCAATTATTCGTCAATCACTTATTCATCAATCAATTATTCATCGATTTCAAGATCAAGGTCTCCCTCGGGGATTTCATCAATCTCCGGCGTGGAATCCGCAGGTTCCTCGGGGAAGAGATTGTCGGGAAGCTCCTTCTTGTTTTTAGCGAAAAGCTTCTCTTTCACTTGAGCCTTAAGCTCGTCGAAAAGCTCCGGATTATCTTCGATAAGCTTCTTCACGGAGTCGCGTCCCTGACCGAGCTTGGAGTCCTTATAAGAGAACCAAGCGCCGGATTTATTGACGATACCCAACTCCACGGCGTAGTCAAGCACCTCGCCGGAACGGGAGATACCCTTTCCGAACATCACATCGAACTCACAGCGCATGAACGGGGGTGCCACCTTGTTCTTCACCACCTTCACTTTCGCCAAACGTCCGATAGTCTCCTCGCCATCTTTAATCAGCGATGAGGGGCGTATTTCGATACGTACGGAGGAATAGAACTTCAAGGCGTTGCCGCCGGTGGTCACCTCGGGGTTACCCATGAAGACACCGATTTTC
>CAYQMV010000011.1:0-42619 GCA_964418705.1 uncultured Sangeribacter sp. | reverse complement strand
TAATTATGACAAAGATAAACAAGCGCAACACTACACCTATGTCGTCAATATTAAAGACTGCTTTTGCGGCGGGTCTCACTGTGATGTGTGGCTTCGCTCCATTGAAAGCCGGAGCTATAGATATAACGCCGCCACAAAAGTTGGACACTATCTATAATCCCAATATTATTTATTCACGAATACCTAAAAGCTATGAAATCGCTGATGTTAAAGTGTCGGGAGTCAACACCGAGAATGAGTTTGCGATCATAGGCTTCGCCGGATTGAATAAGGGGGACCGTATTCAGGTGCCGGGATCGGAGGTTTCGGCGGCGGTGAAGCGTCTGTGGCGTCAGGGTTTATATTCGCGAGTACAGGTGAAGGCGGAGAAAATCGTAGGCGACAAGGTATGGTTGGTGATTGAGTTGCGCCAGCAACCGCGCTTGAGCGAGACGCGCTACACAGGTGTCAGCAATGGCGAGCGTAAAGATCTCAATGAGCGTTTGGCATTGGTCAGCGGGCAACAACTGACCCCCAATATCGTGGCGCGTGCCAAACAGATAGTGGAGAAGTTCTATGGCGACAAGGGATTTAAAAACGCACAGGTCACTGTGCGGCAGGTCCCCGATATCAGCAAAGAGAATTACGCCTTCCTCGACTTTGATGTGGTGAAGAGCAACAAAGTGAAGGTGCATAAGATATATGTCGACGGCAACAATGTGCTGTCTGACGGAAAGGTGAAGGGTGCCATGAAGAAAACAAATGAGAATGGAAATATCCTCAACCTTTTCAAACAAAAGAAATTCGTAAATCAGGATTATCTTGACGATAAAGAGCGTATTATCCAAAAATACAACGAATTGGGTTACCGCGACGCGAAGATTGTTAGCGACACGGTGACGAAATTCAACGATGACCGTGTGGATGTACACTTGAAAATCGACGAGGGTCAGAAATATTATATCAGTGATATATCATGGGTGGGCAACACAATCTATCCCACGGAGACCCTCAACGACATCCTCGGCATCTATCCCGGTGATGTTTACAACCAAAAATTATTGAACAAGCGCACCACGGAGGATGATGACGCTGTGTCCAACTTGTATCTCGACAATGGCTATCTCTTCTTCCAGCTTGTGCCTATCGAAGAGAATATCAAGGGTGACAGCATCTCTTTGCAGATGAGAATTATTGAGGGCCCTCAAGCCAAGGTCAACAAGGTGATTATCAATGGTAACGACCGATTGTATGAGAAAGTCATACGTCGTGAATTGCGCGTGAAGCCCGGTGAGCTTTTCTCTAAGAGCGATTTGGTGAGGTCGGCGCGTGAAATTGCCGCTTCCGGACACTTTAACCCGGAGAATATGGATATCCGCCCCGAACCCAATGAGGCGGACGGCACTGTGGATATCCTCTTCAACCTCGAGTCCAAAGCCAACGATAAGGTACAGTTCTCTTTCGGATGGGGACAGACGGGTGTGACCGGTCAGTTGGGATTGTCGTTCACCAACTTCTCCATAAAGAACCTCTTCCACCCCAGCACGTATAAGGGAATCATCCCACAGGGTGAGGGTCAGACCTTCTCTATCTCGGCGCAGACAAATGCGAAGTATTATCAATCATATAATATCTCGTTCTTGAACCCCTGGATTGGAGGAAAACGTCCTAACTCTTTCTCGGCGTCGATTGATTACAGCCGCGCCACAGGTATCAACTCAAGCTATTACAACAGCAACTGGAGCAACGCTTACTACAACAGCCTTTATTCCTATGGCTCCTACGGCACAAACTATAGCACATACAGCTATCAGAGTGCCTACGACCCCAACAAGGTGCTTCAGCTCGCCGGTATCAGCTTGGGCTACGGTACGCGTTTAAGCTGGCCTGATGAGTATTTCCAATTCCAAGCCGCGTTGGCTTATAGATGGTACTATCTGAAGAATTGGGATTACCTCTATTATATGAACAATGGTACAAGTAATTCACTTGTGCTGAGCTTGAACCTCTCCCGTTCAAGTGTGGATAACCCATATTATACCCGCCGTGGTTCGGAGTTCTCCCTTGGATTGGATATCACACCCCCGATGTCGGCGTTCCGCCACAAGGATTGGAAGTCGCTCTACTATGATGCCACCTACAATTCCTCCACGGAGGCGAAAAAACAGATGTATAATTGGATTGAGTATTGGAAGCTTAAATTCAAGAGCAAGACATTCACTCCGCTCACCGATCCCGACGGACAATGGACCTTGGTGCTTATGAGCCGTGCCGACTTCGGTTTACTCGGATACTACAATAAGTATTTACGCACTCCGTTTGAGACATTCTACTTCGGAGGTGACGGTATGACCGGCAGCGGCACCTATGCCACCGAGACCGTGGCGATGCGTGGTTACGACAATGGACAGTTCACCCCGTGGGGTTACGAGGGTTACGCTTACGGCAAGTGTACGTTTGAGCTTCACTTCCCGTTCATGTTGCAGCCCACCACCACCATCTATGGTTTGGTGTTCGCCGAGGCGGGTAACGCATGGACCTCAGTGAAGAACTTCTCGCCATTCAATCTCAAACGCAGTGTGGGCGCCGGTGTGCGTATCTATCTTAGCGTGCTTGGTTTCATGGGTATCGACTGGGGTTATGGTTTCGACAAGGTATTCGGCACCAAGGGTGGATCCCACTTCCACTTTGTGCTTGGTCAGGAGTTCTAAAAAAACTAAAATAGAACATCCGGACTAAACTTTTGAAGCAGATAATGGTCAGATAAATAAAATTCAAAACTAATATAGCATGAAAAAGTTGATATTCACACTTCTGCTCGTGATAGGTGCCTGCACCGGAGCATGGGCGCAGAAGTTCGCGCTGGTGGATATGGAATATATCCTGCGCAATGTGCCGGCATACGAGATGGCTAACGAGCAACTCAACCAAGTGTCGCAGCGTTTTGAGAAGGAGGTCAACGACCTTGCCAAGGAGGCAGAGACGATGTATAAGAATTATGAGTCTGACCGACTCTTCCTCACCGATGCCGAGAAGAAGAAACGCGAAGATGAAATCGTGGCTAAAGAGAAAGAGGTCACTGATCTCCGCTACAAGTATTTCGGATCCGAGGGTGAGCTTTACAAGAAACGCCAGTCGCTGATGAACCCGATTCAGCAGGAGGTGTATGAGGCTGTGAAAGCGGTAGCCACGGAGAAGGGGTATCAGGCTATTTTCGACCGCGCTTCTTCGCAGAGCATCGTGTTCGCGTCGCCGCGTATCGATGTCAGCAATGATGTGCTCGCAAAATTGGGATATTCAAAATAAATTGCCTAATTTTGCATCCGTAAATTTGTAAATTAATTAAATAGACTATAGAACTATGTTGAAACGTATTTTGATGGTTGTGGCATTAGCCCTTCCGATGTTATTGTCAGCACAGACAGTTAAAATTGGTGTGGTTGATACCCAGGAGATATTCACCAACCATCCTGACACAAAGGCCGCGGACACTAAGTTGGCTACTGTATCAAAAAAATATGAGGATGAATATGCCAAACTTCGCGAAGAATACACCCGCAAGGTTGACGAAGTGAAGAATCTCTCCGACGATGAGCCCCAAAGCATCAGAGATCGTAAGGTTAAGGATATTCAAGATTTCCAAACACGTATCGCTCAGTTTGAGCAAGAGGCTCAGACAGCCCTTCAAAAAGAGCAAGAGACCCTTATCCAACCCATCCAACAAAAAATCCTTGATGCGATTGAGTCGGTGGCTAAGGAGAACAATTTCACGGTGATTCAGGAGAAGTCGGCTCTTCTATACTATGCCGCTCCCGCTGAAGATATCACTCCTTTGGTGAAGAAAAAACTTGGAATTTAGTATTTGTCATAGCGTGAATAGTGCGGAGCGGTTTAAATATGCTCCGCATTATTTTTATAATAGTATTTGGATATGACGACTGCTAAGAAAGAGAAACTTATTGCCGGACCGATAGGGGTGTTCGACAGCGGCTACGGAGGCTTGACTATTCTGAAGGAGATCCGCCGTATGCTTCCGGATTATGATTATATTTATCTCGGAGACAATGCGCGCGCACCTTATGGCAACCGCTCCTTTGAGGTTGTGCATCATTTCACGCTTCAGGCGGTGAAATATCTTTTCGCCCGGGGCTGTAATCTTGTGATTTTGGCGTGCAACACAGCTTCGGCGAAGGCGTTGCGCACCATCCAGCAGACGTATCTCCCCGGCAATGCTCCGGATCACAGGGTGCTTGGAGTGATACGCCCCACTGTGGAGACGCTACCTATAGTGTCTAAATCAAAGCACGTGGGGGTGATGGCGACTCCGGGAACTGTGGCGAGTGGAAGCTATCGCATGGAATTGCAGAAGATTGCGCCGGAGCTTAGAATCACTGAGCTGAGCTGCCCCATGTTGGTGCCGTTGATTGAAAACGGGGAGGCTGATTCCGAGGGCGCCGATTATTTCGTGAAGAAGTATGCGGACGCGCTGATGAACGCCGACCGGGAGATTGACACCCTCCTTCTTGGCTGCACGCATTATCCCATAATCGCCGACAAGATACGCCGCTTCCTCCCTGAGGAGGTGACTATCCTCCCCCAGGGGAATCTTGTGGGGGCGAGCTTGCGTGATTATCTTAGCCGCCATACGGAGATGGATGAGGTCTGCTCCAAGGGGGCTTCGTGCCGGTTTCTCACTTCCGAGGAGGCGTCGAAGTTCAATGAGCTGGCATCCTTGTTCCTTGGCGACGACACCGATGCTCAGCATATTTCTTTGGAGAGCTGACCGGACGCGGGCGGAAAGGATAAATACAAACAGAAACAGAAAAACAGAAACAAACAGAAACAAATAGAAACTCAGTCATGAAAACTCTGGAAGAGATAAAAGAATTGCAGGCAAAGGGTGAGGATACCGCCAAGATGGTGGATATGCTGACCGAGTATATAGCCGAACATGAGATGAGCGATGAGGCTCTGACCATGCGCGGACTCATACATTGGAGCCGCGGAGAGAGAAATCTTGCCATCAATGATTATTTGGCGGCGTTGAAAATAAACCCCAAGAGCAACGCCGGTTTGGCGTTGAAAATGGCGAATGAGATTTTGGACTATTACAATAAGGATTTGTATAATCCTTGATTAGTTTGCCATGTTCGTTTGTTCGCCGAGTTTGCCTTGATTGGTATACTTGGCGTTTTTTCTGAGGTTAGGTTTTTAGGAACTGTGATGTGGTGAATCTGTAGAAAAGGGGGGCGTTAGAATCGCACACCGACCGTGAGGGCGAGGTTCTCCACGGAATTGAAGAAATTATACGCGGAACCGCGGAACCAATGGGCGTCGATTTTGCCCATGAGGCCTATGAAGGCGTCTCCTATGTTGTAGGTGACGCCTATTCTTCCTTTTATACCCAGCGACCACACATCCTTGCGTCCCTCCACGCAATCGCGGAAGTAGTGCTTATATCCCACTGCCGGGAGCGATGTGATGTTGAAAAGAAAGTTGCGTGCGAACACCCAATTGTATCCCACACCTATGAGGGCGCAGTAGTCGTTGTAGTGGAATTTGTATTGCAACTTCTCGGATTGAAGATATTTGAGCATATCTTCGGGGAGGGATGAGAAATCCACGTTTATATCGTGGTTGGAGGCGGAGAGTCCCACGATGAATGATCCGGCGCTGCGGCGTTGGATTTTGGAGTAGTTATATGCCGCCCCTTGTGAGTAGTGTCTGTTGTTGAAAAAGAAGTAGCCGTCTATACCGTATGAGATATAGTTCAGTCCGGGGAATTGCACTTTTATGAGTTTTCCGCCGTTGTAGTCTCCAAAGCGGTGGATGTATGTTCCATCGTTGTTTTCGCTATAGTAAGCGTCGATCCAGAAGCGGGCGCAGCTGAAGTTGAAATCGAACTTTTTGTGCATCGCCGAGCGGTTGCCTATGACGTTGGTCATGTCGAGCGAGTATCCCACGCTCACCGCCATATACGACAGATAGAACCCCATATTGCAATAGGGGTCGGAGATAAGCCATATAGGCACCCCTTTGTCGAATCCCATGGCGTAGCTGTCGAGCCAGTTGTCGCTCTTTAGCGACCATTTCCATCGTTTGCCGGTGGCTTCCACATATTGGGGGTCAACGCTGTTGAAAGTGGTGTCCGCCCAATTGTAGACATCCACGCAGAAACCTATGAATTTAGGGTATCTGACGCTTTTATCTTTGAGATCAAGTTTCCCTTGGCGCAGACGGGTCCACCACCAGTCGCTGACGACGGTGTCGATAGGGTTGATGTGGTGTGATGATTTGGATGGTTCGGCGGTAGTCGCTTCCGTTTCAGCTACGGGGGCTTCCTCCATGGGCATGGCTGACGTTTCAGATGCCGATAGAGTGAATATGTTTAAGATTAAGAATAGTAGAGTGAAAAATGCTTGTTTAGTTTTTGGCATTACAGGATGTTTAGTTAAACAGCGATCTTGCAGGTGATGTCTCCTATTTTTACGATGTAGACACCGTGCGCCGACATATTCAGTCTGTGTGTGCCCGGTTGGAGAGTGTCGGAGGTCACAAGCTGCCCTAAAATAGAATAAACTTTAATAGTGACGGTATGGTTTGTGGTCACGAAAATGCAACCGCGTGTGGTGCGGACTTCAAGGTCGGTGTCGCGCGCCACTAATTTTGAATCGGGGATCTGTTCGGTGCGTATAGGCTCCCAGCTACGTGTCGCCGCATAGGCGCATATAGCATCGCCGCCTATTGTTAAGGCGGTGACTAATAGGATTTTATGTATCATTTTTTTCGCCATACGCTGTGTGAACGTTCTATTCAATCGGTAAAGTTACGAATTTTTTTCTACTGACGCAATAATATATCGTTCATTTATCCCTCCTTTTTTCGGGGGAAGTTTTCAATAAGAGAGGATATGTCGGGTCTGCGGCTGATATGAAAAGAGTCCGCGCCTGAGCGGCACGGACTCTTTGGTTTTTATTTAGATGCGGAGATTTTATCTTGGTTGGTCGATGTCGCGGAGGAGTGTCTCCACAGCCACACGGAGTTGGTTGTCGATACCGGCGGCGGCATCCTCGGGGGAGTTCGCCACTTTCACGTCCGGCTCCAGTTGATGGTTCTCAAGATAATATCCCTCGGCGGTTTTGAAGCCCACCACCGGGATGCCGAAATACATTGTGTCGTCTTGAAGCGACACCCAGTTGACTGAACTCATGGTTCCCGGCACAGGCATACCTACGAGTTTGCCGAGGTTGCGGTTCTTGTACACCCAAGGTGTTCCGTGTGCGTTGCTGTAGTTTGCTTCGCCGATCACCATGATTGAGGGTTTGTTCCATCGGCGTGAGGGCATCTGTCCAGACACCACGCCGCGGATTTCTTGGGTGAGGTATTTGTCGCCGGAGAAGAGTACTTCGATATCCTCATGCAGACGCCCTCCGCCGTTCCAACGGGTGTCGATCACTATGCCGTCGCGCTCGTTGTATTTACCGAGCACTTCGGCGTAGATGTTGCGGTAGCTTCCGTCGCTCATGGTTTGGAGATGCACGTATCCGAGTCTTCCGTTGGAGAGAGAGTCCACGATTTGTTCGTTGCGGCGCACCCAGCGGTCGTAGAGAAGTGTGTTCTGGCGTGAGGAGCTTATCGGGCGCACCACCTCCTCAACCTTCTCTCCGGAGGGTGTGGTGAACGCCACCAATGTTTTTTTGCCTATGGTGCCGTTGAGGGCTGCGGAGAGGTCGGCTTCGGGAGTGATTTCAATACCGTTGATGGCGGTGATTGTGGCTCCGCGTGTCATCTTGGTGGTGGCGTTGTCGAATGGCGATTTTTGCACTATCTCCTCCACTACCAATCCGTTTCCTTCATGGCGCATGTCGTAGAGGAGTCCGAGAGTTGCGGTGGCTTCAGGAGACCCCTGTTCAGGCATATAGTAAGCACCGGTGTGCGATACGTTGAGTTCGCCGAGGAGTTCGCTGCCGAGTTCCGCGAAGTCGTAGTTGTTGTTGATGTGGGGGAGGAATTTGCGGTATGCTTCACCCATGGCATTCCAATCCACGCCGTGCATATCGGTGCGGTAGAAGCGTTGTGCTTCCTGTTGGAGAATGTAGTCAAACATATATTCGCGCTCCTCGCCATGGTTGATTTTTTGAGTGCCGGAATAGCGGAGAGCGGTGACTTTATCCTTTCCTAAATCAAGTTTCTTAAGGGAGCCGTTTGACCCCATGATGAAGAGGTTTTTACCCTCGCCGTCGGGGATGAGCGCGGAGGCTTCCGTGCCGAGTTTGTTGGCGATGGATATGTCCCCTTTGCGGAGGTCTTTTTTCCAGAGGTCGTAGCCATCCTCGGTTTCGGCGAGGAAGTATAGCGATTCTCCGTCGTTGTCCACGTAGGCGTCGCATATATTTGAGGAGAAGGGTGTCAGGCGCACGATGCGGTCTTCAATGCCGGCAACCTCCACTTTGCTTTTGGCTTTGGGAGTCTCCTCGTTCTTCGTTTTCTTTGACTTCTTATCCTTTTTCTCTTTGTCTTTATCCTTGTCGGCATCGTTTTTCGCCGCTTTTTCAGCCTCTTTGAGGAGTGCGAAATCCTCTTCGCCGAGTTTGTAGCGGTCGTAGGCGGCTTGGTTGGTGAATACCATAAGCACGTCTACTGAGGAACCCCATGAGGCGTGGTTCTTCATGCCGTAGCGTTCGCTGATAAATACTATCGCGTCGCCGTTCATCACCCAGTGGGGTGTGAGGTTCATATATGCCGAATTGGTGATATTGGTGAGTTCGCCCGAAGCCACGTTGATTACCGCGATGTCGTAGTAAGGGTCGCGTTGGTGTACGTCTACGAAGGTGGTGAGCCATTCGCTGTCGGGACTCCACTCTACGGTGATGTCGCCCTCGCGTGAGGTGTATGTCTCGCCGTGGGTCAGTAGTTTTACCTTTTTTGTGGCGAGATCCATCACCGCGATGTTGCGTCGGTCTTGTACGAATGCGAGACTCTTGCCGTCGGGGGAGAGGATTGCGTGGTCGCGTTCTATTCCATCGTCGGTGAATAGTGTCTCCTCTTCGATGAGGGTGGCGTTGGGGAAGTTGGGATCCTCCACACGTTTGATTTTGGCGCGGTAGATGTCATTGTGCCCTGAGCGGTCGGAGGTGTAGTAAAGAGTGCGGTTGTCGCCCCATGTGGGATGGCTCTCCCCTTGCGGTGTGGAGGTGATTTGCTTGGTGGTGTTGTATTCCACGGAGGTGACGAAGATGTCGCCGCGGTGTGTGAACGCCACTTGGGTGCCGTCGGGGGAGGGCACCGCGTCGCCGGCTCCGGAGGAGAAACGTGTCACTTCCGGAAGTTCTTCATCTTCGGTTTCAATGTCGATAGCCACTTTCTTAGGTGTTCCGCCGTCGCGGAGGGTGTATATCTCACCGTCGTAGGTGAACGCCAATGTTCCGTTGTTAGCTCCGGAGAGGAAACGCAGTGGGTGAGTGGTGAACTCGGTGAGGGCTTTCACATCGGAGGGGTTGTCAAGGGGGAAGGTGTATAGGTTCATGCTTCCTCCGTTGCGTTCGCTGAGGAAGTAGACACGTTTTCCGTCGGGACTTGCCACGGGGTCGATGTCTTCGCCACCGCGGTTAGTGAGGTTGCGGTGGCTTTTGCCGTCGTAGAGCCAAATGTCGCGGGTGACGGAGGATGTGTGGTGCTTGCGCCACTCACTCTCCATACCCTTCACGTCATTGTAAAGGAAGGAGGTGGTGCCGGCGATGAAGTTGATGTCGATGGCGGGGGTGGTGAGCACTTGTGTTGTTGCTCCGCCAGCCACGGGCACTTGGTATAGCTCCGTCAGTCGGCGTGAGGGGAAGAGAATGCTCGACGGGTCATCCTGGATCATTGCGGAGAAGAGCACATATTTCCCGTCGGGGGTGAATGATTGAGGAATCTCCGATGCGGAGTTTGTGGTGAGACGGTGTTGGTTGCTGCCGTCGGCGTTCATCACGTAGATGTCGGTGGCTCCGGAGCGGTCGGATGCGAACGCCACTTTGGTTCCGTCGGGCGACCATATAGGCATGCTCTCGTAGGATGGTTGGGTGGTGAGGCGTTCCCCTTTGCCGCCGGTGGCTGCCACTTTGTAGATATCACCCTTGTAGGTGAAAAGAATCTCGTTGCCGGAGGGGGATATCTGCACGTCGCGCAGCCATAAAGGCGTTGCGGCACTGGCGAGGAGTCCGGGTCCCGCCATTGCTATCCCAAGTAGTATTTTCTTCATATATTGGTGTATGTTTGAATGTTGCGTTTTGATTGCCGTATTGGGTTTTTATGTGTATTAGGCACTGTATAGACCTTGTACATAGGCGCTGCATATAGGTGCTGTGCAAATTTAGGCAAATTTTCCGACATACAGAACTGTGAGTGACTAATTTTAATCCCTATTAGGTGGGAGGTGCGGATGGGAAAGGTTCGGATGGGGAAGGTGGGTGAAAAAGGCTGATGAAAAAATGAGTGACCATCGGGTTGGCATTGCTGCCGTCGATGGTCACAACTATTTGAGGTCGTTAACACTGCTTGCGGGATTTTGATTATCCTGTAATCAGTTTGATTTTCAAATTCGTGTCTGTGTCGGTCTATAAAATGCCGGTCTAAAACATCGATCTAAAGTGTGCTCCTTGGTGCGTGTTCTTGGTATGAACTGTGGATTTAAAGTGTCAGAGGATTCTTATTGTTCAACACTTCAACGGCTTAAAAAGTTTCTCGGGTTGAAAGTTTTCTTCGGCGCATTTAGAGAGGGAGCATTTAGAAAGATTTCTTCGGAGCTTGAAAAATATCTTAGGCGCTTAAAATGAGGTGTGAATTACAGTGCTGTTACAGCCTTGTAAATGGCAGTGTTGTTGGCTCCGTGAATAGCTTTGTTGATAGAGTTCTGAAAAAATAATTTCAAAAAAATTTTGTGTGTAAGAAAAAACGCTGTAAATTTGCAGACCTATAAGCCGCGTTCAAGTGTTTATAATGAAGATTTGGAAGTGGCATTATAGCTGAAAACGCAACTAAATCTAAACTAAATCTAAATTTATAACTCTAAAAAATTAAAATTAATTATGGCATACGTAATTGGCGATACTTGCATCGCATGTGGCACTTGTGCCCCCGTTTGTCCCGTAGAGGCTATCTCTGAGGGTGATAAATATTCAATTGACGCTGACACTTGCATCAGCTGCGGAAGCTGCGCCGGTGTTTGCCCCACTGATTCAATCACTGAGGGATAATCATCAGTATATACGATATGGAGATGGAGACCGCGTTTGGTCTCCATCTCTTTTAGATACTCTTTTTTAAGCGGTCTCTTTTAGATAGTCTCTTTAGATAGTAAGTAGCGGCAAAATTCTTAAAAAAGAGAAAATAATCAAAGAAACGGGCTGATTATTTGGTGGAATGAAAAACGTTTCTTAATTTTGCACTCCGAAAACGGAAATAATAAAAACAAGATAGATAATGAAAAGAACGTATCAACCTTCCAACCGCAGAAGAGTAAACAAACATGGATTCCGCGAGAGAATGGCTACAAAAGATGGACGCAAAGTATTGGCTCGTCGCCGTGCTAAAGGTCGCGCCAGCTTGTCAGTTTCCGATTCTATCGCCGGAAAATAATAAGATATTACTCTTAGCCATAGTAAATGCGTGGGTCCTATCATCTATGATGACAGGCCCTTGCTTACGCTAATAAGAGAGCGCAGTGCCGCGGTTGTGCGGCTTTGCGCTCTCTTGTTTTTCCCTCCGGTGTTTATCTTTAGACCATGGGCGTTTATCTTTAAGCTATGCAATAGTATCGGCGTGAAAAACGTTATAATTAATTATAGCAACTACTATATCGACAAACATAATGAATAGTATCGAAGTAAAAATCATAAACAAGAGCCATCATGCCATGCCGGAGTATGCCACTCCCGGGTCCGCCGGTATGGATGTGCGTGCGTTTCTTCCTAATGGATCGGTGACTCTCAAACCGTTGCAGAGGGCTTTGATTCCCACGGGATTGTATATGCAGCTCCCCCAAGGGTATGAGTGTCAGATACGTCCGCGCTCCGGATTGGCTCTGAAGCATGGACTCTCCATCGTCAACGCTCCCGGCACCATCGATTCCGACTACCGCGGTGAGATAGGGGTGATGTTGATAAATCTCGGTCAAGAGGATTTCACCGTCAACGACGGTGAGCGTATCTGCCAGATGGTGGTTCAGCAGTACACCCGTGTGGAATGGGTACCCTCCGAAACTCTCGACAGCACCGAACGTTCCGCGGGAGGATTCGGTCACACAGGCACAAAATAAAATGATTTCTCTATGAATGATTCTATGAACGGGATACGGATGCGCATATTGCCCATATTGGCGCTCGTGATCGCTGCTGCCGGAGTCATGGCGTATGCCTCCGATAATGATGCCGCCCGGCGGCGTGCAAAGAGCCGTCACTATTATTTGGCGGGGAGTCGCGAGTTCGCCATGGATAATTACGACGCCGCTTTCGATTTATACCGCGCCGCCTATAATACCGACACCTCCTCCCTGGAGGCAGGGATGTCGTATGCGTCGTTGTTGCAAGTGATTTACAGCGACAGCGCTTACCTCGCCAACAATGTTTTCCCACTAATGCGCCGCTATGTTGACGCGTTCCCTGATGATTATCAAGAGGGCATGCGCTATGCTCAGGCGGTGGCGGATCCAAGCTATGGCGACTATCTTGAGGCGGCGAGGGTGCAGGAGAGGATAATCTCTCGCTTCCCCTCCAAGACGGATATCTATATGGAACTTGCCGCGAATTATCTCAATGCCGGGGAATATGAAAAGACCCTCTCCGCCATAGACAGATATGAAGTGGTGGAGGAGCGCAACACCACCAGTGTGGGCCGCCGTGCCTCCACATACCTCAGCATGGGTGACACCGCCGCCGTTTTAAGGACGGTGGATGATTTCGCGGCTGACAATCCGTTGAACTATTCCTCATGGCTTATGCGCGGCAATGCTTATTCGGCGTTGAATAAGCCCGACACCGCCATGGCGTGCTATCGTAAAGCTCAGGAACTTGAGCCGGAGAGCGCTGAGGTGAAATATACCATAATGCAACAGTACATCTCCGATAACGACACCATCAACGCCGACGCGGTGCTGGCGGATCTTATGTCGGGAGTGGATTTTGATGTGGAGATGAAGGTGCGCCTTCTTTTCCAATATGGCTACGACATATATCTTCGCGGCGGCGATGAGTCGCGGCTTGTCCCTCTTTACGACGCTTTGCTGGAGAAGGAGGGTCATGACCCCTCGGTGCTCGATTTGGGTATGAGAATCTTCGGAAGGATTGCCGATTATAAGGGTATGGAAACTACGGCATTGGCTCTCATAGAACTCTACCCCGATGAGGTGGTCTACTATGAAGAATTGATGCTGTCGCGCTTCTTGATGACGGAGGAGCCGCTTGTCTCTCCGATTGAGGAGACATACTATGACGCGGCGAAGCACGTCACTCCCAGCGACAAGATGTGCATGATGCTTAATTCCGTATACGTGTCGAATGGAATGAATGATAAGTCTCTCGCTTTGGTGCGCCAACGTGTGGACGGACTTATCCCGGGCTACGACACTGCGCAGGCACCTGAATCGTTGGCGGTTCCCGACACCGCCTCGGAGGATGAAAAGAGCAGCATTTCCCTATGGTTGCAAGTCCTCGCGGATCAGTATGTCAATCGAAATGATTCCACCACGGGATTCAATATTTATGAGCAGGCCCTTTATCTTGATGATTCCAACGTGATGGCTCTCAACAACTATGCCTATTTCCTGGCTCTTCAGGACAGAGACCTTGACAAAGCAGAGAATATGAGTCTCCGGGCGATTACCATAGAATCCGATTCCCCCACATATCTCGACACCTACGCCTACATCCTTTTCAAGCGCGGCGAATACGAAAGAGCCAAGATTTATCAGGAGATGGCGTTTGAGAAGATGGAGGATGGGAACGGATCCTCGGAATTCCATGAGCATTACGGCGACATACTTTATATGTGTGGCGAAACGGATAAGGCGTTGGAGGAATGGCAAAAGGCGATCGATGCCGGCGACCCCTCGGAGTTGGTACGCCGTAAGGTGCAACAGAAAAAATATTTGAAGGAATAAGAATGTCTAAATCATTACATAGAATACTGATAGTGGCGATATTGTCGCTCTCGTCGTTGGTGGCTGGAGCGAGTGAGTCTCTTGTGGATTCCATAGTGCGCCACTATAATGATTGGGAGCGTGTGGAGGTTTCCGGCAAATTCATGTCGGAAAAGCTCCCTGTGAGCCCCACTGTGAAGCTCTATATGGAGCGTGGTAAGACGTTGAGGATATCCTTGCGTGTCCCTCTGATGGGGGAACTCGGGCGTGTGGAGGTGAACGGAGACACACTCTTGCTATTGAACCGCCACAATAAGACATACTGCCGGGAACGATTGGGAGATGTCATAAAAGTGCTTCCCGCCGGAATAGAGGACCTGCAATCCCTGCTTCTTGGACGTGTCTTTATCCTCAACCATGGAACCCTCTCCGCGGAGAACGCCGATGCCGCCGACCTTTTTGTCCAGGATGACTCTATAATCGTCCTTCCCACGGAGCAACCCCTTGATGGAATGGTGCGCTATGGATTCGCCACCACGCTTTCGGGGATACTATGTTCGCTCCAAGCCCTTACTGAAGACACTTCCAATATCCTCGGTGTGGACTATGCGTTCAAAGGGGAGAAGATGGATATGACTCTGAATTGGAAAGACAGCAAGCATAATTTGAATGTTATATTCCGCTTCGACGCCCCTTCATGGGAGGGAAAGGGGATGGCGCGCGCCTCAATATCATCGAAGATGAAACGTCTGGGCATCTCCGCCTTTTTCAAGTCGATATGACTACTTTGATGTCGGTGGAATTTAGCATTTAGAAGAATGGAAAAACAAATATATTGATGAAGGAATTGTTGAGAAAAATAGGTGTCGGTTTCATGTTGACGGCGATGGTGGCTTCTTCATCGTTGGCTGTGCCGCTGACGGTATCCGCCGCACCGACCACATCTCAGACCTCAAAGAAAAGCTCCGGTTCGAAGAAATCAGGGGCTAATACATCTTCGTCCAAGTCATCTTCAACCAAGAAGGGGGCATCTTACCAATCTTCGAAGAAGACCGGCGCAAAGAAAACAAGCACGAAGAAATTAAATACAAAACAGAGTCGGAAGGCGGAAACATCAGCCGACGTGAAGCGTCAGAAAACGCAGATTCAAGGGGAGATTAACCGCACCAACAAACAGATTGTGGAGAATGACAAATCATTGAAGACGAATCTCGGTGATTTGGAAGCCCTCGGCGCTGATATGAAAGTGAAGGAGGCTCAGGTGGCGGATCTCCGAGGCAAGGTCAATGATCTGACGGTGGGAATCACCTCGTTGGAGAATGAGATTGACAAGAATCAGAAAGAATTGGACCTGCTCAAAGAGAAATATCTCCAGGCGGTGAAGCAAATGCGGCTGAAGAAGGGGAATGTCTCCACACTCGCTTTTATCTTCTCCGCCAAGGATTTCAATCAGGCGTTGCGCCGTATGCGCTATCTGAAGCAGTTTTCCGATTGGCGCGGGAAGCAGAGTGCGACCATTTCGCAAAAGATGGATCGTCTGAAGGATCAAAGAGACCAACTCACTCAGGCAAAGGACCAAAAGAGCCGTGTCCTCGCACAGGAACAGCGCGCTAAGGATGAGCTTGCGCAGCAACAATCACAGAAACAGGTGCTCGTGGCGCAGCTTCAGCGCAATGGTGCCGAATTGAGGGCGTATCTGTCGAAGAAACAGATGGAGGTCAACGCTCTCAATAGTAAAATCTCGCAGTTGATTGCCGCTGAGGAGGCAAAAGCCGCCGAGGAACGCCGCCGTAAAGAGGAGGCGCGTAAGGAGCAGGAACGTATTAAGGCTGAGAAAGAACGTCAGGCTCAGGAACTCGCAAAGGCGAAAGCCGAGAAAGCCGCCGCCGAGAAACGTGAGCTCGCCGACAATAATAAAGCTAATAAGGACTCTCAAAAAGATTCCAAAACGGATTCTAAAAAAGAGACTACAAAAAGCTCTAAGAAAAAAGATAATAAATCGCAGAATAAAAAGGATACGAAGCAGGATTCCAAATCCACTGCTGCGAAGGATAATGATTACGCCGCGGCACGCAAGCGGAAGCCTCGCGGTGACACTCCATCCACATCGACCACTACTGTTCCGGAGAAGAAGAACAATGAGGTGGCGTCGGCGGCTTCGACAGCGTCATCTACACTCTCGGGATTCGCTGCCGCCAAAGGACGTTTGCCGCGCCCCGTCGCCGGCTCATTCAAGATTGTCAGCCCCTATGGCAGACATTCCAAGCCGGGGTTGGACAACGTGGTTTACGACAACACCGGCATTGATGTGGAGGTCTCCACCGGTGCCGCCGCCAAGGCGGTGTATGAGGGCGTGGTTTCCGGCGTATATCAAGCCGACGGATTCTCCCGTGTGGTTCTCGTGCGCCACGACAACTATTATACCGTCTATGCCAACCTCGGCAGCGTATCCGTCTCCGCCGGACAACACGTAAGTCAGGGACAGACCCTCGGAACTGTCGCGGCGGACAGCGAGGACCACAATAGATCCGTGTTCCATTTTGAAATTTGGAAAGAGCGCACACGCATGAACCCATCCGATTGGTTTCGATAATAATAACTAAAAAAATATTCCGTATGGAGAATAAGGATAATAATGTGGAGACGCGGGAGTGGCAGATTCGCCGCTATACTCCGGCAGACGCGGCGTTGTGGGACGATATGGTGGCTCGCAGCCGCTGTGCCTCATTCCTTTTCATGCGCAATTATATGGATTATCATGCCGACAGGTTCCATGATTGCTCTTTGATCGCTTTCCATAAAGGGAAACCCAAATGCCTTCTCCCCGCCAATATCACCGCTGACGGTGTGCTTGTGTCGCACCAAGGGTTGACCTATGGCGGATGGATACTCCCCGAGTCGGGGGTTGACGGTTCGCAGATGCTATCCCTATGGGATGCCGTGGCGGAATGGTGCCGTGGCGCCGGTGTCGGTGAAATACAATATAAGGCATTGCCGTATATCTATTGCACGCATCCCTCCCAGGAGGATATTTATGCTTTGTGGCGCCATGGCGCGCGGCTTGTGGAGACCACGCTCTCCTCGGTGGTTGACTTAGCCAATTTCAATGGTTTCGATTCCATGCGGCGCCGTCATTACAACTATGCGCTGAGGCATGGGGTGAAAGTGGGACCCACGGAGGATTTCACCTCCTATTGGAGAATCCTTTCCGATTGCCTGCGTGAACGCCACGCCACCTCCCCGGTGCATACCCTCGGGGAGATAGAGATGCTTCACCGCCGTTTTCCCGACAACATACGTCTCTATGGCGCGTATTACGAAGGTGAGATGGTCGCAGGGGTCTGTATGTATGAGTCGGAGATGGTGGCGCACAGTCAATATATCGCCGCGGCTCCGAGGGGAAGGAAACTTCATGCCCTCGCCGCCATATTCCATCATCTTATCGCGGAAGTGTATCCCCCGCAGTGCCGTTATTTCGATTTCGGCATCTCCACAGAGAATCACGGGAGGGTGCTCAACGCCGGTCTGCACGCCAATAAGTTCGGCTACGGCGCCACCGGAGTTGTGTATCAAAAATTTAGTCTGAAAGTATAGAATTTAAAAAGATATAGAATCATGAGCCAACGGGGAAGAACATCATCAAGGAGTGGATCCGGGGGGTTGTCGCGCACAATCCTCAAGGTGATGGCGCTCTTCACCGGACTTCAAGGCTTCACCATAATCTGTTCGATAGTGAAGATGAAGCTCGCCGCCATGTGGATGCAGGCGGTGGGTGTCGGTCTTTTAGGCATATTCAACATCACTACCGACACCATCAGCAATCTCACCGACCTTGGGTTGCGCCAAAGCTCCGTGCGCGATGTGGCTCTTCATGGTAAGGAGGGGGGGCGTCTTGCCCTCATTGTGGCGGTGGTGCGGCGGTGGTGCCGTTGGAGCGGCCTCCTTGGAGCGGTGGTGGTCAGCGGACTATGTGTGCCGTTGTCGCTATGGTTTTTCAAGACTCCCGGTCAATGGTGGCAGTTCGCCCTCCTTTCAGTGACATTGCTGCTTAATGCCATTGCCGGGGGTGAACAGGCGATTCTTCAAGGCACATCGGCGTTGCGTCCGTTGGCTAAAATATCATTTCTCGGCAGCCTTTTGGGATTGATTATTTCCGTCCCCATATTCTATTTCATGGGATCCGATGGTGCGTTATACTCCGTGATCGCCTATAGTGTGACTGTCATGGGAGCCACGCTTTTTTACCGCTATCGCGGTCCCGTTGAGAAGAATGTGAAGCGAAAGGAGTTTGTCCGTGAGGGTCGAGGCTTTGTCACCTTAGGCGCTTATATGGCGGTGGCGGCGTGTGTGTCGAATCTGGCGCAGATGGCTTTTATAGCATTCCTTTCCCGTGAGAGTACCGGAGAGGAGGTGGGCCTTTTCCAAGCCGGATCCACGATAGTGGTGAGGTATGTGGGTATGATTTTCTCCGCTGTTGGAATGGAGTATTACCCCCGGTTGGCGGCGAATGTCTTTTCGCGCAAACGCATCTCCACGTTTGTGAACCATGAGATTACGCTGCTTATGCTTGTGCTCACACCGGTGGTGTTGCTTTTCTTGCTGCTCCGTGTGTATGTGGTGCGGATTCTTTATGCTCCGGAGTTTGATCCCATCATCCCGTTTATCTCCTTTGCGATTCTGAGTTATGTTTTCAAGGCGGTGTCGTGGTGCATGGCGTTTGTGGTTTTGGCGCGCGGTGACGGACGTATTTTCATTCTAACGGAGAGTGTGGATGCCGTGATAGGTTTGTCGTTGAGCGTGGTATGCTATAAAATCGGAGGTCTTGCCGCCGTGGGCGTGGCGTATATCCTATGGTATTTCTGCTACACCGCCATGGTGTGGTCGGTCTATAGGGTGCGCTATGGATTGCGCTTGTCGCGGCGCACTATGGAAATTGCCGCTGTGGCGTTGGTGGTGTCCGCCGCGGGATGGTGCTGTATGGAATATATGCCGCCGTTGGTGGGATGGATCGCCTTGCCTATAGCGTCGCTGGTCTTTCTCCCCCCGTTGCTGCGGCTTTGGCGCCGTAAGTGACCGCTCCATGGAATGTGTGTCGTAGATATTCGCGGAGGGATACTTTTAGTGTCCCTTTTATTGTGCCGCGTAATCCGAAGAGTGCCAGACGGAGCCACCACCAATGGGGGTACTTGTATCTATAGACGGCTCCGCGAGCCTCGTTGAGCAACGGATTAAGGGCTTCGCGCTCTGAGGTGGTGGCGTGGAGATGGGAGCATGCGTTGAGGGGTATGAACTCTATTCTCATCCCGGCGCGCAGGCATGATTCGATGAATATATCCTCTTCCCCGCTGATTAGATGGGGCGCTCCGATGCCGAACTCCTCGTTAAACCATATTTTGCCGCATACGCTCCGCCGGCGTAGCAAAAGTTCAATGCTTGTGGCGTAGTAACCCTTCACTGCCGCCTTGAAATCGCATCGTTCGGTGGGATAGATTCTCTCTCCGCTGTTGGTGCAGTTGCTTCGGAGGGTGAGAATGTCGCTGTCGGGTCCTTCGGCGATGAAATCACGTATGGTGGTGAGGTCTTCGCCGGTGTAGTCCACATCATCGTCGGAGATTAGGAGCCATTCTCCCGCGGCGGCTTCCAGCGCGCGGTTGCGGTTCCGCGACAAACCCCGTTCCTTGAAAAATAGTATGCGGAAATCATCGCGGCGGAGTCCCTCCGGAATCTCAGGTTCCGCTCCGGAGTATTGGCACACCACAAGATAGCCAACCCCTTCAATGCGGGGGTGCTGATGGGAGATGATGCTGTTCAAGCCTTTTATCTCCATGGTGCAGATCATTATCTCTAAAATCGGGGGATTAAGCATTGTCGGTACCCTTTATTTATGTTTCAGTATCTTTTCCCAGTGGTTGAGGAATCTATCCGCCACGAGTTCCACTCTGTTGTGTTTCTCCACGAGTTCACGTCCCTCTTGGGAGCGTCGCAGCATATCATTTCTGTCGCTGAGGATCGGAAGAAGCGTGTCGGCGAGGTTGAGGTCCATTGGAGTCGCGTTGATTACCGGACGCAGCTCCTTCTCACCGATGAAATCGTAATACTCCTCTTCGCCGCCGGAGATTACCGCCTTGCCGAGGCACATGCTTTGAAGGGCGTTGGTGGAGGGTGTGTAGGAATAAAGTTGGTCAGCCACCACATCAGCCTCGTCCAACAGCTTCAGATACTCTTTTAGCGGTGTGTTGAACGCCACCTTCAACTCGAAATCCGCGGGGTAGCGTTTTACTATCTCCGTGAGTGCGCGCTGGAGAATGTATGCCCCTTTGTGGTATGCCGTCTCACGCTTTATGCCGAGGAATATCTTCAGTTTCCCGTTGTGGCGTATGGGATTGTATTTTAGGTTTTGTGTCTCTATGCCGATGCCTCCGTATGCCAATGGCGCCGGGAAGTATTTCACTCCCACCTTGTGGTATTCATAGAGTGCCGACACCGCCCCGTCCACGCTATGGTATATCTCTTTGTCGAGGAGATGGTTGCTCTCCGAGAGCCATCCGTCGATATAATCCTGCTTATGTATGGCGAACTCTGTGGTGGCTCCGTCGGCGGAGTATTCGGAATAGCGTAGCAGACCTTCGAGCATGGCGCGCGTGAAATAGTAGTCGGTGCTGCACATCGACAGACATGTGGCCCTGTTCTGTTCCTTGATCCGGCGGAAGAAGTATCCTATTTTGCCGGGACGGAGATCCAGAAAATGCGAGTTGCATATCTCCACGATATCATACCCTTTGATTTGCGAAAGGATGGAGAGGAATTGATATAGATATTTCACTCCTCCGAGAATGCCGGGGGTGCGGCATAGTGTTATGTCGCGGTAGGTGTCCATATATTTGTTGCCGTCCGACACCACAGCCACTTCATGACCGCGGCGGCGCAGCTCCTGTGCTATCACGGCATGGTAGCCGGAGAAATCACCTAAGAAGAGTATTTTCATATTTAAAAATTAAGACCCTGCCACACAATGATTGTTTACGGCAGGGTCTGGTATTCGTTTAGATCTTGGTTATCTACATGCGTAGATCTTTATTTCTTCACTTTGTTGTAGCGGGCGTTAAGACCCTCCACCACTTCATCGGTGATATCAAGTGCCGGGTTGATATAGAGAGTGGCTGCCTTGAGGAGGATGGCGTCGTAGCCGTGTTGCGCATTGTAAGTCTCGATGAACTTCTGAATGGAGTCGTTCACGATTTTTTGAGCCTCCATGTATTGTTTTTGCATGTTCGACTCCAATTGAGCCATGGCTTTCTCGGCGCTGCTCTGCATACCTGCCAATTTTTGTTGGTCTTGGTTGAAGCTCGCCTCGGTGAGGTAGCCGTTGTTTTTATATTTATCCTCCATCCCTTTGGCGAAGCCGGAGATGCTGGATTGGTGTTTGCGCCCCTCGCTCTCGTAGTTGTTTTGGAGACGGAGCATTTGCTCGCTGTAATCTTTGGCGAGGTTGTAGCGGCTGAGTACGGTGTCGAGGTCTACATATCTATAGTTCGGCAGGTTGGATGTGTCGGCATCAGTCTTCGCGGTTTTTTTTGCGCCGGACGCCACTGTGTTGTCTTGGGCTTTGTCACCGCATGAGGAAACACCCCCGACCAAAAGAATCGCGCACATCGACGCGAGGAGTACACGTAAACAACGTTTCATATTTGATAGTTTCAATTTTATTTCTTTCTTTTTGTTTTAGCGTTAAACTTGCAAGCATGCCCTCCTGCGAGGTTATCCTTTTTACCTAATAGGCGTGGAAGTGCGAAGAGAATTAGAGCCACACCCACCACAATTATGGTTAATATAAAGATACGCATATACTTACTTTCCGCCCATTGGACACCATGTCCGAAAGGCTCCGCAAAATTAGGCAAAAATTTCGAATTGGATTAGTCTTGCCACATAAATACGGAGTCAAATTATGTTAAATTTCAAAAAGTGCCTTTTGAATCAAATTATTTATTATCTTTGTGACTTGAAACTATGGTGGTTGTGCTCCCCTCGGAGTTGTGCCCCCTGGTTTTGAAACGGGGTTACGCCCCTGATTTTGAAAATAATACCAAAATATATAATTTATGGAAGTAAAAGACCTTAAGCCGGAATTGCTCTGGCGTTGTTTCGATGAGATTACAAAGGTGCCTCGTCCGTCATGCCATGAGGAGCAAATCAGAGCTTACCTACTTGATTTCGCTAAAAAGCATGGAATCGATTGCAGCACCGACGCTTGTGGTAATGTGGTGATGCGCAAAGCCGCCACTCCCGGTTTCGAAAAAGCCCCCACTGTGATTCTCCAAGGACACATGGACATGGTGTGCGAGAAGAACAATGACGTGAAGCACGACTTCATGAAAGACCCTATTCAAACATATATCGACGGTGATTGGGTGAAAGCCCGCGGAACCACCCTCGGTGCCGACAACGGTATCGGTGTGGCTGCCGGTCTCGCCGTAATGCTTGACGACACTCTCGAGCATGGTCCGGTGGAGGCCCTCTTCACTATCAATGAGGAAATCGGTCTTGAGGGCGCGCAGAATCTCGATCCCGCGCTCATCAAGGGTAACATCCTCATAAACCTCGACTCCGAGGATGATGGTGAGATATTCGTGGGATGTGCCGGCGGTATCGACACCACTGCCGTGTTCACTTACAAGCGCAGCATGGCTCCCGAGAACTTCAATTATATGAAGGTGGCTGTGAAGGGTCTGCTCGGCGGTCACTCCGGCTCCGACATCAACGCCGGAAGAGCCAACGCCAACAAGCTTATTGCACGCTTCATCTGGGAGTGCTCTCAAAAATGGGACATCACCCTCTCCTCTTTCAATGGAGGCAACCTACGCAACGCCATCCCGCGCGAGGCTGAGGCTGTGTTCGGCATCAGCAAAGACAACAAAGACCACGTGGTGGCTCTTCTTTCCTCTTTCGCTGAGGCCATACGCAACGAATATAAAGGTGTGGAACCCTCGATGGAGTTCACCATCGAACCGGCGGAGAAACCGGAGTATTGCATCGACACCGACACCTCAATAGCATTGGTGCGCGCCCTCTATTCAGCTCCCCATGGAGTATGCTCCATGAGCCGCGACATCGAGGGTCTTGTGGAGACTTCCACAAACCTCGCCGCTGTGAAAATGGAGGATGAGAACAAAATCAAGGTGACAACTTCGCAGCGTTCCTCAGTGGAATCACGCAAGAATGAGATCGCCGGACAGGTGGAAGCGCATTTCCAACTCGCCGGAGCCGAGGTTAGCCATTCCGACGGGTATCCCGGATGGGCACCCAACATGGAATCTCCCATCATGCGTCTCTCCGCGGAGGCTTATGAGGAGCTCTTCGGTGTGAAACCCGCCATCAAAGCTATCCATGCCGGATTGGAGTGCGGCCTCTTCCTCGCGAAGAATCCCAATTTGGATATGGTCAGCTTCGGTCCGACTATGACCGGCGTTCACTCTCCCGATGAGAAGTTGTATATCCCTACTGTAGATAAATTCTGGAAACATCTCTGCCTGACGCTTAAGAAAGTGGCGCAGGCATGATGCGTGAAAGCTTTTTTGGAGTACTAATTTTACTGACTGTGGCTGTCGGGGCCTCCTGCTACGGAGGCCCCGGTGGCACAGAAGCAACCAAAAGCGTTCACGCCGTAGATTCGCTTCCCTCCCACGATGATGACCAACAGGCAGTGGTCATTGATATCCCTCTTCCCGCTGAAGACGCCGCCGACAGATATTCGCATCTCACTGATGAGGATTTCCGCCGCGTAGCCAATGAACTCCAAGTCGAGGTCGCTGCCATTAAAGCTGTGGTGGCGGTCGAGGCAGGCTCTGAAATGAAGGGCTTCTGGGCTCCCGGTGTCCCGGTGGTCAATCACGACCGATCCCTATGGAACTCGTGCAAAAGTAAAGTGAAAAGCAACAAAAAAGCTCCGGCGGATGCTAAAATCCCCGACGGGCTATCTTCAGCTTTCGCCAAAAAAGCGTGGCAAAAGCTGATCAACGCCAGAAAATCTAATATCCAACAGGCTGACCTCAGCACTTTCTGGGGTATGTTTCAAATCGGAGGCTTCAACTATCAGCTTTGTGGCTGTTCCTCTATCGAGGAGTTTGTGGAGCTGATGTCGTACTCCGAGCTTGAACAGCTTGAACTTTTCGCGGCTCTGATAGTCAACTGCAATATGGTGCAGTATCTGCGCTCTAAAAATTGGGCGGCGTTCGCAAAAAAATACAACGGCTCCTCTTATGCCCGGCACGGATACCACACCAAGATGGCTAACGCCTATAGAAAATTTAAAAACAACAAGTAATTCGATACTTTATAATTAATACCAAAATGAAAATTACAGATTTGGAGCCAAAATTGATTTGGCAATGTTTCGATGAAATCACAAAGGTGCCCCGTCCCACCCACCATCTCAAGAAGATGGAGGCTTTCCTTGTGGATTGGGCTAACAGACATAATATTCCGGTGAAAACCGACGAGGTGGGGAATGTGGTGATGATCAAGCCCGCCACCCCCGGCTATGAGAATGCCCCCACGGTGATTCTTCAAGGACACCAGGATATGGTCGCCGAGAAACGCGGTGATAAGGAGCATGATTTCTTCAACGACCCCATCACCACTATTGTTGACGGTGATTGGGTGAAAGCCGACGGCACCACCCTCGGAGCCGACAATGGTCTCGGATGCGCCACCGCCATGGCGGTGCTCCTCGACGACACTCTCGAGCATGGTCCCATCGAGGCCCTCTTCACCGTTGATGAGGAACAGGGCCTTATCGGAGCCAACGGCATCCAGCCGGGCTTCGTCACCGGCTCGGTGCTCCTTAATCTTGATAGTGAGGAGCATGGTCAGTTGGTGATCGGATGCGCCGGCGGTATGGCTACCACCGCCACTTTGGAATATGACAGAGAGGACACCCCCGAGGGGTATGTTTTCTATCGTGTCTCACTCAACCACTTCAAGGGTGGTCACTCCGGCATGGAGATAAATCTCGGCAGGGGGAATGCCAACCAACAGGTGGCGCGTTTCCTTTGGGAGTGCGCTGAGAAGTTCGAGGGTATTTCCCTTTCCGAGTTCAACGGAGGTAATCTGCCCAACGCCATTCCACGCGAAGCTTCGGCGGTGATGGGCGTTTGGCATGAGTCCGCTGAGGCGTTCGAGAAGTTCGCCAAGGAGTTTGATGAGCTTATCCATGCGGAGTTTGTACATTCCGAGGGCAAGGATTTCACATTCTCCGTGGAGAAAGTGGATGCTCCGGAATCTGTTATTGCTGAATATGAGGCCAACGACCTCTTCTCCGCAGTGTTCGCTTGTCCCAATGGTGTCCAGGGAATGAGCCGTGTTGTGGAGGGTCTTGTGGAGACCTCTTGCAATTTGGCGAGCGTGAAGATGCTCCCCGAGAATAAAATTGCGGTGACCGTGCATATCCGTTCATCTGTCGACAGCCGTAGGGATGAGGTGGCTTCGCGTGTGAAAGCACTGTTCCAACTCATCGGTTGCACTGTGACCGTGGAGGATGTCTACACAGGATGGGCACCGAATAAGGAGTCGAAGATTGTGAAAACGTGTGAGGAGAGCTTCAAGTCCCTCTTTGGCAGGGAACCCCGTGTGGAGGCCCTCCACGCCGGATTGGAGTGCGGTCTCTTCCTTGAGAAGATGCCTAACCTCGACATGGTTAGCTTCGGCCCGACTTTGAAAGATATCCACTCGCCCAACGAGAAAGCGAACATCCCCTCCGTGCAGGAGTTCTGGTTGTTCGTTAAGGATATCCTCCGCCGATTGAAATAAATTTCATGATTATATTTTATTAATGTTAGGGGCTGTGCCGGTTTTCGGCGCAGCCCCGTGTTTCTTTTGCGCTTAATTCGCAGGAATGGTGGGTGTCATGTCTGCCAATGATAGGCTGATAAAGGAGAAGCCCCATCCTTTTTGCTTGTGGCGGATGTTCGCGGCTTTCTCTTCTAATTTATGGAGGTCAATGCGGGAGGCGTTGCGCTTGACTTCGCCAATGATGATGTGACGGTCTACGTCGTTCACTGCTATTAAGTCAATTTCATTTTGACCCCCTTTCTCCCAGTAGTTTGTCACGTTGTTGAATAGTCCTGTTTCGCGGAAGTATTGACGGAAGTAGCGCTCCAATATCCATCCGGAATAAGTGTCGTAGTCGGCGATAACTTTCTGGTAGACATACTCTAAATTGCCTAATTCTACGGCACTGCGATATTTGTAGATGAATCTAAACCAGAAGTTTAAGAAATTATCCTTAATGCCGTATTTGACGTTATGGCTACCGGGCGATGTGAGGTATGGACGATAGCGATATAGTAGGTCGTAGAGATTTTCCAGCTTATCCAAATAGCCCCCGGCTTCTATTCCGGTGTATGATTTTATCGTGCCGCGTTCGTTATAGCCGGATGCTACGGCTGATAAAATGGAGAAGTAATTGCCGTAGTCCTTGCCAAATTCTTCTGATAGAATCTCGCGCCCCTCATCAATGAAGTAGGAGCCATAACTTAGAACATATCCGAGAATCGCTTCCTTTGTAAATGCTTTGTTTATAACGAGCTGTTCGACATATTTAGCTACACCGCCGGTTGTCATGTAAAGAGCTAACAGATCGTCGGCTGTATAGGCTGGGTTATATTCTTGAAGGATTTCGCGAAGGGTTGATAGGGGAAACGCTTTTAGACGAATGCGAGCTGTGGCGCGACCAAAAAGAGGCTCTTTCTTGTCATCGAAGATTTTCAGCATCATGGAATAGAGTGAGCCGCAGATAATAAGGTTGATTTTGGACTCCTCTTTGTTTGTGTCCCAAATGTTTTGCATCTCGCTGAAGAACGACTCGTTAACGTACTTGAAGTTTTGAAATTCGTCAAAAACGAGAGTGAAATGTCGGCGTTTAGCGATTTGCATAATTGCTGTAAATAGTCGGGCGATTGACGAGAAGTCACCAATCTCTTCGCCCAATTGTTCGCATAGGGTGGTGGAGAGTTCTTTGCATAGCAGTGCCTCGCTTTTCCTTGCAACAAAGAAGTAGACGATGGCGGAGGCATCGAAGGTGTGCTTTATCAGAGTTGTTTTGCCGATGCGTCTACGTCCGGTAATGACTGTTAATTGTGAGTTCTCGCGCGACATCACTTCGATGTTGTGCAGCGTCCGGGTCTCTATTTCTCTATCGTAGAATTTCATGATTTTGCAACGGCTGTTACTGTAACCGCTGTTGCAAAACTACATAAAATCCGCTACATCTCCAAATTTCACGGTATCTTTTCGTTTAAATGATCACGGCTCTTTCATTTAAAAACTCCCACACAATTCCAGGATATCCCTATTTTATAGGCGACATACCGCCCTATATGTCCACGAAAAAGTTAACTATTGGCAGTATGCCTCCGAGTGTGTTAAATCTTTAATAATCAGGTAATTTAGCTATAAAATAATTTGGTCAAGTGAAAAATTATTCGTAATTTAAAGGGTTGAAAGACAAAGTGTTATGAACAATTTTACACTTGACCAAAAAACAGGTATTGACTTCATAGTGGAGGTCAATACGGCTACAAAAAAAGCACTGGCGAGGTATTTGTCCGCACCGGCAGTGGTGATGTACTTGCGTCGGATCTTGAGGTTGATGCGATAGTCCGCGATAGTGCTTTTGGCTCACGATCAGAAATGGAAGTAGCAAGTAGCGGTTTTGAAGATGTCAATTTGGAGTCGTTGGCTTCATACCGCAGTTATCTCCGCGATTACAACCGTCCATTGTCATATCCTACTCTTGATGATTAAGCCTTTTGCAAGAAAATAAACATAGTTCTCGGTTCGGGAAAATTGTCCTATGGCAGTTTGCTGATGTTCGGCAAGCGCGATCCAATTCTTCGAGTACTCCCGAACTTTTGGGTCGATTATATGGAGATTCCTGGTAATTCATACAGCGATGCTACGCAACGATATACCTACCGTATGCCGGAGCAAGAGAATATTTGGGATAGCTTTCAGCTGATAATGCGCAGGTTGCGCAATTTCGTAGATGCTCCATATATCGTGGGTCCTGATATATTCGGCACGGAGGATAATTCACAGTTATTCTGCTTGCGAGAAGGTCTTGTGAACTTCTGTGCACACTCTGATTATTTTGTGGCTGCACATCCGACAATAAGAGTGTTTGCCGACAAGATAGTGATGCAAAATCCCGGGCGGTTCATTCTTGATGCCACAGAGTTCCGTAGCAGAGTACTGTCAATGCCTCGCAATCCGAGCATAATCAAATTCTTTCGTCATCCCAAATTGTCGGAAAATGCCGGGTATGGTATTGACAAAATTATAAAGTGGAAAGAATTAACAGGAGGCGATGTGAAGTTTGAGAGCGATTTGCTTATCTCAACCGTCACATATCCACTTGCCAAAGTTAATTCTCGCCAAACAGAACCTGACGGTGACGAGAATAATGGCGAGAATGGCGAGAATAATGACGAGAAAAACCTGATTGATCAAATCAAATCTAATCCCAGTATCACGCAGCCTCAACTTTCAGAAGTGCTTGGTTTTTCACTTCGTAAAGTCAACAGGCTAATTTCATCATTGCGTAAGGCGGGAAAAATCAGCCGTGTAGGTAAAACAAAAGGAGGATATTGGGTAGTTAACCAATAATTAGGGATATTCAGTTAATAGGCTCAGTTGAACGCAACTAAAGTGCTTGAAGTTGCCAAAATTTTGGGAAATGGCCGAATGTGAGGATAAATTTTGACCCATAGGTCAATTTTTTAGTATTTCCCCCGATTTTACCTGTGAAGGACTTATCGGGGGTTTTCTGTAAAGTTACAAAATATCTATCACATTGACAACTAATTTATTAGATATTTTCTGAATATCCCTAAGTAAACGCTTTTCATTATGTCTGAATCCCACAACATCTGGCAAATACACCATCGGCGTGAAATCCAGTGCAAATGTAAATGTTTTTTTTGAATAAACATCAGATTATGCAAAAATATTTCATCAAAGTTTCCAAGAAAGTTAACTCAGGCGTAAGAGTCCGTGGCAATGTGCCAGTCGCCTGAGGCGAGCGAGTACCTGAACGTTTTGCCGATTAATAGGTAACACACCTATGCCGAACAGCCGAGGCTGTCAATAAGTGCGTTGATAGGTTGCCGGCATTTTTGCCGAGGATACAGGCAACGAAATTGCGGTCGAGGTCGTAGCCTCCGACGTAGCCTTTGAGATGGAGTTGATATTGAGTAGTTGACATAACTTCAGTGAGTATCAATGTTATGCCACAAAAATAAAAAGGGGCGGTTGGTGGGAGAGATACAACATTATAGAAAATATTGTTTAACTTTGTGTAATGCTAATACCTATTTTGATTAAACATGGACATTACAAAGTTAAATGAACATACAGGCGTAAATTATGACTTCATACTTGCCATTAAAAAACATGGAGCCAAAGTTAAGGTTGTTGAGATTCCTATAAAAAGGAGGCTTAATAAGATTGAGGCTTTGATAAGCATGGTAGATAATAGCGTATTTGATGTTACGGATATGTATGGAGTAATGAAGTCGTTATTCCCATATCATCTTGAGGAATTTCAGCTCTGTTTTGGACATGCTTGTAATGCAGTATTATATGGGAACTTAGTATTCCCGGAAATTGATACTAAATCTTATTTGGAAATATTATCGAAAGAAGAAAATCGAATTGAACGACTAATTAAACGTGAAAATGATGGACTTGCTAACCTTCTTCAACAAAAACTGCAAGAGAAGAAATATAATGACAAATTGAATTATCTCGATAAAGCTTTAGCATATATTGCGGCGGATGACTACACGAGAACAGTAGAAAGCATTATAGAAAACAAAGATTACGTTGCATATTCCAATGAGGTTCATGGGTGGTATCTTCCGGTACACAAAGTAAATGACGATATTTCAGTTCAAATAAAAACGAATTTCTGTTTCGGAAATTCCACAAGATTCCTTGTAATTGTTTGGTATAAGAATATCGCTATTTTACCTTACGGGGTATGGGTTAGCTATTACTATGCCAGAATGGAACAACTCATTGGCTGTACACGATCTTACCAATTAAATCGTGACAGGTGGTATGATTGTATGAAGTTTCTTCAGGATTTCATAAATGCGGCTGTCGTAGATCCATACAGCTTTATAAAGAAAGAGGTAATGACTGAGGTAAATACATTGATAAATGGTTTAGAAGATATATTCAACATGGATTCATCTCGTATTGAAAAGGAATTGAGGACCCAAAAGGGTATGAATGATAGTCGTTACATTGGTATACGCAGCGCTTATGTGGCGTCAGATAACGATATTGCGAAATATAAAATATCTCCTGATGAAACCACAATGATTTACCGAATGGAAAAAATCTGTTTAGCATTAAAATTTCTTGATAGTTTGCGAGAGCTGAAAGATATTTATGACGAAGTAACCTCGGCGATAGAGAAAATAATCAAGCTGAATTTGGAAATAAAGCCGGAAGTAGATGCGGCAATACCTCCCGTCCAACAAGAAATTAAAGTTCTTGAAAATGAACTTGTGCCGAAAGCTAAAAGATTAGATTACCTTGAAAGTAAAATAGATAAGTTAGAGGAGCGTTTGGCTAAATTATGTGATAATGCGACATCAAGTGGGCAAAAGGAAGAAATCATTACTCGCTTTAAAGAATCTCAACCTCTATATGAACAATACAAAGGTGAAGCGGCCACGTTGGAAGAAGAAACGAGAAGCTTAAAAATCAAAATCTCCGACAGGGAATCGTTATTTAAAAGATTAAATGAATATAAGGAGTTAATCGAAACATATACAGAAGATTAACAATAAATTGGAGCTTCCCGAAAGAAAGCTCCGAAGGAGATTGGTAGTTTGGGATTGGAGATTACTGAACACATTTCCGTTGGTGCCCATCAAGTCGTACATGAACAATTTGCGAGCGAATGCTTTGTAGCCGAAGTGGCGGGCGAGTGAACCCATCTGCCTGTCAATGTCGTGTTCATAGTTGTTTGGTTGGATAGTGTTGCTTGAGAACCCTTTTCCCCGTTCATGAATTTTTTATACCTTTGTGGGAAACTAATTAAATCTATTTGAATATGCCTTGGTATGTTGCAATGATAGTCGGAGCTTTATCCGTTTTTGTATATGAGTTTTTCAAAACGATTTTGAAAAAGGTCAACATGAAGCCTCTTGTGCGGAGTGCTTGTGCGTTCGTATTAACTATGGTCTTGTGCGTCGTAGTAGCCTATGCGATTAGATGCACTTTCTTTACTCCGAACTGGGAATAAAGCATCAAGAGCGAGGTCGGCACGGCAAACTTCTTGGCGTTAGGTGTTGACATATTAATTCCGTAATTTTGTGTGAATTAAACAAACATCAAAAATGACCGGTCATCAAATTTTTATTACAGTATTTCTTGTTGTTTTCGGAGTCGTTCAATTGTTCGAAGTTAAAGGAGCAAAGAAAACTAGGAAATACATAAACCTATTCACAGGTATCCTTTGTCTGATTATAGCCTTATACGATATTTTGACCTTAGGGCTTGGAATGACAATATTCTAAGGGGTCGTAGAGTCGCATGGATAGCCATCCAAAAGGTTATAGACCACAATAACAATAAATCAGCATCCATAAGGTTAGGGTTGTAAAAATCGTCATTCTATAGTCTGTTTTTTACGTAAAAATCGTCAATTGAAAAAATATGATTATCTTTGCACTATATCTTATAAGGGATGGAAACAGTAAATAGAATACTTCAAGAGAGGATTACACCAAGAATAGCGCCCAATAAAGTAGTGCTGATTTTTGGCGCCCGTCGTGTTGGTAAAACGGTAATGATGCGTAAAATAGTGGACAGCTATTCAGGTAGGACGATGATGCTCAACGGTGAAGACTACGACACATTGGCACTATTGGAGAATCGCTCAATAGCCAATTATCGGCATTTATTGGAAGGTATTGATTTGCTGGCTATTGATGAGGCGCAGAATATACCGCAGATCGGTAGTATTCTGAAGTTGATAGTTGATGAAATACCGGGGATAAGGGTCTTGGCGAGTGGCTCTTCGTCATTCGATTTACTGAATAAGACCGGTGAACCATTGGTTGGTCGCGGTGCGCAATTTTTACTTACCCCTTTTTCGCAACGGGAAATAGCACAAATGGAAACCCCATTTGAAACTCGTCAGAATCTTGAAGCCCGATTGATTTACGGCTCATATCCCGAGGTGGTGATGATGGATAACTATGAACGTAAAACAGACTACCTGCGCGATATTGTAGGTGCATACCTGCTTAAGGATATCTTAGCGATTGACGGCTTAAAAAATTCGAGCAAGATGCGCAATCTGTTGCGATTGATAGCTTTTCAGTTGGGCAGCGAAGTTTCTTACGATGAGTTAGGTAAACAGCTCGGCATGAGTAAGACGACCGTTGAGAAATACCTTGACCTATTGGAGAAGGTATTCGTTATCTATCGTCTGGGGGCTTACTCGCGCAATCTACGCAAGGAGGTGACTAAAGCAGGGAAGTGGTATTTCTATGATAATGGCATTCGAAATGCCATTATAGGAGCTTTTTCTCCATTGGCTATTCGACAGGATGTCGGTGCATTGTGGGAGAACTACATCATAGGAGAGCGTCGTAAAGCAAATTTCAACGAGGGACTGCGTAAGGAGTTCTATTTCTGGCGTACTTACGATAAGCAGGAGATTGACTTGATTGAAGAGAGCGCGGACAGTTTGACGGCTTTGGAGTTCAAATGGGGAAACAAGATGCCGGGTGCCCCGAAGGCGTTTCAAGAAGCATATCCCCATGCCGACTTCCATGTTGTGAACAGGGATAATTATTTGGAGTTTGTATAAAGACAGGAAATTGTGGAAGCGTGTATTTGAACAGTGTGTACATAAAAATTATAGTGTAGGTATAGGCGATTCTCTATGCTGACACTTTAAAGGGAAAGGAGACCACGGGGCAATCTCCTCGTGGTCTTGCTCTTTTTATCCCACCATTTTATAATTAGGCTTCATGCCCATAAATATGCAGATATATGCGATGGAATTTGATTATGAGAGCTGCTGATAGTGATAGGATTGCTAAAAAATGTTGTATTTTTAAAAAAACTGAGAAAATTTGGCGGTTTCATTTAAATTTATTAGCTTTGCGATTGACAAAGGGAATAGTCCTCCGTATTAGAAAATAAGGATTTTAAAAAAATAAGAACGATGAAGAAACTCGCATTAATAAGTTTCCTTGCTCTGTCAGGGATTGTCAACGCTGTATCAGCTTCGGAATACGAGTCCGGAGATGACTTGACTAAAACGGCAATCAGTAATCTCGTTGTCAATAAATCCGATATTGTCATTGCCACACAAAATGGTTTGGTGATTTACAATAAGGATAGCGGAGCCGCCAAAGTCCTTAACACGCAAAACAGTAATCTGTTGAGTGACGATGTGAAAACGGTGGCGGCTCATGACGGAGAGATATGGATTGGCTACAATGGTAATGGAATTTCCAAGATGTCGGATGGCGAGATTGTGGATATCCCCACCGTATCGAACTTCATGCCTAACAGTATCGGAGTCTTCTCATTCGATGATGCCGGCAACGTGTGGATGGGCGGATGGCTCAGAATACTGAGATATAATTGCGACTCGGGAAAATGGGTGGAGTTCTCCGACCCGAAGGCCGCCATTAGTTCATACGTGATGTTTTCCGGATTATCCTTCGACAAGGAGGGTAATTTGTGGTTCGGAGGTGAGGACGTTTTGGGTATCTGTCGCTTCGGACATATCACACCTACGGATGAGATGATTTCCATGGCTGATACGGAGATGCCGGCGTACACGCGCAATATCGTCGCTGATTCAAAAGGCGATATGTGGATCACAAGCTATAATCAGGGATTATACAAATATGATTTCAACACATTCGTGAAGTATGACAATACCGGGATTGGCGGAATGGAATATAACAGACCGGATGCGCTGGGAATTGATTCTGACGACAATGTCTGGTTCTCAAACCATGGCTATCTTGTGAAATACGATAAATCGGACTTCACAGTGCTTCCGGTTCCTTTGAGTGACACTGATTTTGTGAAAACATTGGCTGTTGACGGCGATGTGGTATGGCTTGGCACATTCGAGGGCAAGTTGTATAAATACAGCGACAGCAAGTTCACCATGGCTGCGGACATCGCTGAAGCGGTGGCTAAGGTCAATGCCGTTACCGACAACGGAGCTGTCGCCGACGGTCAAAAATATGACATATCGGGCCGTAAAGTCATCAACCCCTCCAAGGGTGAGATTTACATTCAGAACGGCAAGAAAATAGTCGCTGAATAACTGCGGCATCTAAACGGCAGAGGCATTCTCTTTCTGTCATCTCGTTATCAATTTATGGCATTTTTGCCACAAATTGATAACGAGTGGGGAGCTTGCGCATGAAATGGTGGGCTTAAGTGGCGATATTTGGGAAATTATATTAACTTTGCGAGTGAAAAGCAGACTTAATCATTGTTTTTTACTACTTTTGCGTTATACGATGAAAAACGTGTTTCATCATTTAGTGCCTGTTTTTGCCCATGAACGACGAACAGAAACCATACAATAGCGAAGTCTCCATCCATGGACCCGCGACTGATGCCGATGCGACGATTCCGACACCGGACGCGTCGCCGACACTGGAGGAGCCGCCTAAGCCGGGGGATTCCCCCAGGTGTCGGCATGGCGTTTTGCGCCGCTGCTTCAAGGCATTGTTATGCGTGGTTATGCTCATACTTCTCATCCCCGTGCTTATATATATTCCCCCGGTTCAGGCGTGGTTGAAGGATATCGCGTGTGGTGAAATTAGAAAGTCCACCGGGATGCAAGCCGAGATAGATGTGTTCAGGCTGCGATTCCCCCTTGATGTACAGCTCGACGGAGTGAAAGTGATAGACATCGCCGGCGACACTATGGTCATGGCGCGTCAGGCACTGGTGGATGTGAAGCTGCTGCCGCTGCTCGACCTGGAGGTGAAAATCAACAAACTCCATCTACTTGACGGATACTATCGTATGGTGTCGAAGGATTCATCCATGATTCTCACCATGCGCGCCGCCGATATGGAGACCAATGATAAAAGCTCGTTCAATATCGCCGCCGGCGACATAATCCTCGACAAGGTAAAACTCTCCGGGGGGGCGTTGAACTTATACATGGATGTGTGGCGGCAGGAACATAATCCGCCGGAGCCAGGCACTCTCGCAATCATGGCGAATGATGTCGATATCTCCGACTTCGCATTTGCCATGTCCATGCGTCCCACTATCGACACCCTCACCCTCGCCGCGTCTGTTATGAAAGTGAAGAACGCCGCCGTGGATTTGAGAAACAACAAGATAGATGTGGAGTATGCCTCCCTCGACGGCGGTTCCGCCAAATATCTCACTCCCACAGCCGATTATATCGCAACGCATCCCGTGCCGGAGCCATCTCCATACGAGTCCATACCCTTGGAAATCAACGTTAAGGATATTTCTCTCACCAACTTCAGTGGACTCTACGCCACCGCCGGAGTGAAACCCGCGGTGGGGTTCGATCCTTCGTTCATATGCGTGGAGGGACTCAACATATCCCTCAGCAATTTCTATAACCGTGCGGAGGCGGTGCGTCTCCCCATCACCCGATTGGAGGGGCGGGAGCGCAGCGGCATACAAATCACCAAAGGCTCCGGCATGGTCGCGGTGGATTCCACGGGAGTGACGCTCAGCGATTTGGCGGTGAAGACGCTCTTCTCCGACCTCAAAGCCGACGCCACCCTCACTTACGCCGCCATGGCGATGAAGAACAATGGGGATATGTCCGTAGATGTCACCGCGTCGCTGGGTGTGTCGGATATCAACAGCTTCTTGCCCGCGGCGAAGCCTTTCACAAAGCTGATTCCCGGCTCCATGCCGGTGGCTTTGAATGTGCGGGCCTCCGGCTCCGTCAACAACCTCACAATATCCAAGTTCAATATCTCCGCACCGAAGCTACTGTCGCTCAACGCCTCCGGTTATATCGCCGATGTTATGACACCCAAGCGCATGAAGGGTAATCTCTCATTTTCCGGCAAACTCGTGAATCCGGCGCCGGTGTCGAAGATGGCGCGGTTGGGGGATTTACCGATACCGCCGTTTGATGTCAAGGGAGAGGTCGCTGTGGCTATGAGCAACTATTCCGGGAAGTTCACTGTCACCACTCCACAAGGAAATGTGGCGGCGCGGGGGCGTGTGGGGCTGAACTCCGAGGCGTATCATGCCGAAGTCTCTGTCCGCGACCTTAACGCGCGCTATTTCATGCCGGATTTGGGCGTGGGCACGGTCAACGCCACCCTCTATGCCGATGGAGCCGGATTCAATCCAACCTCCCCGAGGGCGCGAACCAACATCGCCGCGGATATACAGAGCGTGGAATACCATGGAAACACCCTCTACGACATAAACACAACCATAGCATTGGAGAACGGGGCTTACGACCTTCATCTCATCTCCGACAATCTTTTGCTCAATGGTGAGATATACGCTTCGGGCACTGTGGCGGAGGATGATTACAGCATCGACCTCAACGCTGCTCTCCGCTACGCCGATTTATATAACCTCGGTATCACCGACACCATCAACAACGGCAGCGGTGTCTTCGCCTTGCGCGCCACGGCAAGTCCTAAGAAATGGCTCTACGATGTTGATTTGGATATCTCCGAGGTGGAGTGGCAGCTCCCGGATTATTACCTCGACCTCCCTTATGGCTTGAAAGGGGAGTTCCATGCCGGAGCGGAGAGCGTGACGGCGATGCTTAAGGCGGAGAATATCGATTTAGATTTTGACGCCCCCGCCACGCTACCCAAACTAATGAAAGGGTTCAGCGAAGGTGCGGCGTTGCTCGGCAATCAGATAGAGGCACGCTATGTGGATGTGGAGCTGCTGCAAGCCACACTCCCTCAATTCACATTGCATTTGGACGCCCGTTCCGCCGGACATTTGCGCAATTTTATCGAATCCTCGGGGGTTGGCGTGCGTCATTTGGCGATGGATGTGGAGAATAGGGATAAAATCACCGCTAACGCGTCGGTGGCTGCGCTGAGCAAGGGGTCGCTGCTTCTCGACACCCTCACTCTCAATGTGGATCAAAACAACAGCCTCCTTAACTATAAACTCCATATAGGGAATAATCCCGGCAACCTTGATGAGTTCCATCAGGTGAATGTCAACGGCTATATGGGTGGTGAACGTGTGTCGCTCTTCCTGCGCCAGCAGAACCTGCAGGGGGAGACTGGCTACCGCCTCGGACTCACCGCAGCGGTGACGGACTCCATCGCCACCATCCACTTCACCCCGTTGAAAGCCACCATCGCTTATATGCCGTGGACTTTCAACGACGACAACTATGTGGAGTATGGCTTGAACTGCCACCATATCGACGCCAACCTGTTGGCGCAGAGCAGCGACAGCAAAATATCGGTTCATTCACGTGAGCATGAGGGGGAGGAGGATCATTCGCGTGAGACTATCATGGTGGATTTGGAAAACATACGTATTCAGGACTTTCTTAATATGTCGCTTTTCGGACCCCCGGTCACCGGTGCCGTCAATGCCAATTTGGAGTTGGGATATTACGACGGGTCGGCGTTGCTCGCCAACGGCAGCGTGGGGGTGAAGGATCTCTACTACGACAAAACACGTGTGGGTAACCTCGATATGGATATTGAGGCGGATGTGGATTTCAACGGCAACACCGCCGGCAAAGCCACGCTTCTTGTGGAGGGCACCCGCGCGCTCACCCTCCATGGCATCCTACGTCCCGACAGTGTGGGGGTGCTCCCCGGGGATATTGGTGTGACTCTCACACGCTTCCCCCTTTCCGTGGCTAATCCTTTCTTGGATAAGAGCGTGGCGAAACTAAGCGGATGGGTCTCCGGAGAGATGGATATGTCAGGCACTTTCGCAAAGCCGTTGCTCAACGGTGCGATTAAATGCGATTCGGTGAATGTCTATCTCCCTATCATGGGTGGAAAGCTGTGGCTTGACCCCGACACCCTACGCGTGGCTGACAATGTGATTAATTTCAAGGATTACAATATATGGGGTTCCAACCGTAATCCGCTGTCAATCGACGGTGTAGTCAACGCCCGTGACCTTGCGTTGCCCTATGTCGACCTTAAGATGACGGGTAAGGATTTCATGCTCATCAACAACGACAAGCGTGCCAAGAGCGACCTCTATGGCAAGATATATCTCGACCTCAACGCCACCGCCAAGGGGAGCCTCAATTTCCTTGATGTGGCGGCGCAGGTGTCGGTGCTCAAAGGCTCCGATATATACTACAATCTCAGCTACGATGACCAATTGGCGACACAAAGCTCCGAGGATGTGGTGCGCTTCGTGCAGTTCGCCGACACTGTGCAAGTGGCGAAGACTGATACTGTTGAGTCCGGCACCGCCATGAGGATTTCCGGAAAACTCAATATCTCCAACGGTGTGCAAGCCACGGTGAACCTCTCCGGCAACGCCACCGACAAGGTGCAGCTCTCGCCCACGGGACAAATCACCTATAATCAAAGCTATATGGGGGATGTGCGCATGAACGGACAGATCACCACCGGCAGCGGCTACGCGCGCTATAGTATCCCGTTGATAGGGGAGAAGCGTTTTGAACTTGATCCTTCGAGCTATCTCCTTTGGAACGGCACCATGCTCAATCCCACGCTCAAATTATCGGCGAGCGAGAGCATGAAGAGCACCGTCTCCTCCGGCGCGAACAACTCCCACGTGGTCGATTTTCTTATCTCCGTGGATGTGACGGGCACCCTCGACAGCCCCGATGTGCTGTTTGATTTAAGTGCCGAGAACGACATCTCAATTCAGAATGAATTGCAGTCCATGAGCGCCGACCAGCGGTCGAACCAGGCGATGAATATGCTGCTCTACGGGAAATATATGGGCCCCGGATCGGCATCCTCATCCTCCGCCGATTTGCTCACAAACCCTCTATATTCTTTCTTGGAATCGCAGATAAACTCCTGGGCTGCCAACAATATCCGCGGTGTGGATCTCTCCTTCGGCATCGACAGTTTCAACACTAAGAGCAACAACCAATCCAGCACCACCACCAGCTATAGCTATCAGGTGTCGAAATCCTTGTTCAACAACAAGTTCAAGATAGTGGTGGGGGGCAACTATTCCACGGATGCCGATGCCGATGAGAACCTGTCGCAGAATATTATCAGCGACATCTCCTTTGAGTATATGCTGCGCCAGACCAACAGCATGAGTATGTATGTGAAGCTCTTCCGCCACAACGACTATGAGAGCATCCTCGAGGGTGAGGTGTCGGAAATCGGCGTGGGATATGTGATGCAGCGCAAACTGTCGCATTTGCGTCAGTTGCTCAGCTGGTTGCGCCCGAAGAAGCGGAAGAAAGCCGCCGCCACTGTAACCAATATGGTTACAGATAGCATCCCCACCGATTCGATATTAATCAATGACCCTAATTCACGATGACATGAAACCACGCTCCATCTCCATATATTTCGCCGCCGCCGGCATTGCGCTGATTATGCTTTTGGCGGCATGTTCCACCACCAAGCGTGTGGATGCCGACGACCCTCTTTACACGGGGGTGAAGCACTTCTCCATCAACACTCCCGAGGGAGTGTCTCTCCCGGGGGATATAAGCAGCCAGCTCTCGCAGTCAATCAATGTCAAGCCCAACAATCCGCTATATTCTCCTTATGTGCGCACCCCCTTTCCCATAGGTCTGTGGGTCTACAACAATTGGAACGATTCCGCCACCGGCATAAGGGGATGGCTCTATCGTAAGTTGGTGGCGCAGCCTGTGGTGGTGTCTGACGTGAACCCCGATGTGAGGGTGAAGATGCTTGAGCAGACGCTCCGCGACAACGGCTATTTCAACGCTTCAGCCACCTATACTCTCCTCCCGGATAAGCGCAATGCCAAAAAAGTGAGGATAGACTATGCCGTCAACACCGGAGTGCCATATCCCATCGACTCTGTGATTTATCTTAACGATCCCGACAACGCTATATGCAATTTCATTGATTCCGTGGCGCGCACGAGCAAGTATCTGAAGCCCGGCAACATCTTTTGTGTGGATTCCTTGGAGTCGGTGAGGACGAATATTGCCAACCGTATGCGCAACAGAGGATACTATTTCTTCCGTCCGGAGTATATAGAGTTTCTCGCCGACAGCACCATCGCGCCGCGGCGGATCGCGGTGAAGTTGGTCATGGCTGCCAACACGCCGCATATCTCCACGTTGCAGTATCGCACGGGGAGGATTCAGACCACACTATTGCGGCGCAGCGACAAATCTGTCGGCACTCCCGACACTTTGGAGACGGTGAAAGGTGATCTCATAGTGATGCGTCCGCAGCGTGTGCGTAAGAATACGATAGCTTCGAGCATCACTTTCCGTGAGCGCAAACTCTTTTCGGTGAGGGATATGGACCGCACGCAGCAGCGGCTGTCGCGTTTGGGTTTATTCAGCTCCATCGACATACAGCCCTTTAATATAGACACCCTCTCCGCGTCGCCCTCTTTGGATGTGCAGATCACATGCCGCTACGACCAACCCATGCAGGCTACGTTGGAGATGAACCTCACCTCCAAGTCCAACAGTTATCTCGGTCCGGGACTCTCAGCGTCGCTCACCCACAACAATATCTTCGGCGGTGCGGAGAAGCTAACGTTCGCTTTCAACGCCGACTATGAGTGGCAGACGGGACGCAACGCCTCATCGCTCTTCAACAGCTATGAGTTCGGATTCAACACCACCCTCGCCTTCCCGCGTCTCCTCGCGCCGCCCTTTGTGCGCCGCATTCAGCGTGAAATAAATTGGACGCGTGTGAACCTCGGAATGAGCGTGCTCAACAGACCCCACTACTTCAAGATGAGCGAGTTCAATTCCGGAATACAATATGAATGGCGCGCCACGCGCAACTCATACCACCAATTCACGCCGTTCAAGCTGACATATTCCAAACTTGACAGAACCACGGCGGAGTTTGATTCTGTGATGAATGAAAATCCGGCGATAGCCCTCTCGTTTCAGAATCAGTTTATTCCGCAGATGAGCTATAGCTACACTCTCGACAAGTATCTGGAACGTGAGAAAATCAATGGCATAAACTTCAATGTCTCGCTCACCGAGGCGGGGAATATCTTCAGCGGTTTGTGGAGCTTGAGCGGCAAGCATGGCACAAAAGAGCTTTTCGGCACCCCGTTCTCTCAGTTCGCCAAGGCGCAGGTGCAGTTGGTCTATTCCCGGCGGTTGATTCCCGGCGGTAGTCAGTGGCTCGTGACGCGAGCCCTCATAGGTGCGGAGCATGCCTACGGCAACTCCTCGGAGGTGCCGTATTCGGAGCAGTTTTACATCGGTGGCGCCAACTCCATAAGGGCGTTCACGGTGCGTTCCCTCGGTCCGGGAAGCTATCATGTCCCCTCGGATAGGGTGAACGGCTATTTCGACCAAACGGGTACCTTCAAGTTGGAAATGAACGCCGAATATCGTTTCCCGTTGTTCGGCTCCCTTAATGGCGCGGTGTTCGTGGATATGGGTAATATATGGTTGCTGAAGAATGACCCGCTGCGTCCCGGAGGGAAGCTCACTGGCAGGGAGTTCCTCCGTGATGTGGCTGTGGGCACCGGCGTTGGTCTGCGTTACGACCTCGGCATGATTGTGGTGCGCGGCGACCTCGGTTATGGTCTCCATGCCCCCTACGCCGACTATTCGCGCCATTATTTCAACATCCCGTTCCATAAGGCGTTCGCATTCCATTTAGCTCTCGGATATCCTTTCTGATACTCTCTGAATCCTTCTGATATCCTTTGAATCATTTCAAAAAAAAGGCTACCCGGAGAGTCCGGATAGCCTTGATTTCTGATATGAAAAGGTTGATTATTTACCTTCGTTCTTGAGTTGCTCTTTAAGAGCTTGGAGAGCTCCGAGGTCGCCGAGAGTAGTTTTCTCCACAGTGATGTTGGGAGTGGACTCCTCTTTAGCGCGTTTGGGAGCTGAGGGTTTGTTAGCGCGGGCTTCAGCCTTTTGAGCGTCTTCAGCGATGCGGCTGTGGCTAAGGATGATGCGTTTGCTTGCTTTGTTGAACTCAATAACCTTGAATTGGAGAGTCTCGCCTTGTTTAGCTTGAGAACCGTCCTCTTTAACGAGGTGTTTGGGTGTTGCGAAACCTTCTACGCCGTGATCAAGAGAGATGACAGCGCCTTTGTCCATAAGCTCGGTGATTGTGCCCTCGTGGATGCTGCCCACAGTGAAGATGTTCTCAAATACATCCCAGGGGTTCTCCTCGAGTTGTTTGTGACCGAGGCTGAGGCGACGGTTGTCTTTGTCGATTTCGAGCACTTGAACTTCGATATCGTTGCCCACTTGAGTGAACTCGCTGGGGTGTTTGATTTTCTTAGTCCAAGAAAGGTCGGAGATGTGGATAAGACCGTCAA
>CAYQMV010000010.1:0-43523 GCA_964418705.1 uncultured Sangeribacter sp. | reverse complement strand
TCGTCCGCTCTACCTCGATTGATGAACTGCCTCAACTTTGGAACGTGTTCATTGGTGATATGTCGCTAATCGGCCCACGTCCGTTACTGATTCAATACCTACCATTATATTCTGCCGAACAAGCACGTCGCCACAATGTGCGTCCGGGTATTACCGGTTGGGCACAATGCCATGGCCGCAACAATATTTCTTGGGCAGAGAAGTTTAAACTTGATGTGTGGTATGTTGACCATGTGTCGTTTGCAACAGACTTAAAAGTAATATTCACAACTATAAATAAGGTTCTCCGTCGTGCCGACATCTCTCAGCAAGGTGAGGCAACAATGGAATTTTTTACCGGTAACAATTAATTATGCAGCATAACATTTTAATTACATCAGCAGGTAAGCGAGTTGAACTTGTACAAGAATTTCAGCATGAGTTAAAGGCGATTTATCCTGAAGCAAAAGTATATACTACAGACCTAAATCCTCTGATGGCTCCTGCCGGACACGTCAGCGATGGTTGCTTTGCCGTTCCACGTGCTACAGCAGATGGCTATTTGGATGAGTTGCTGAAAATTTGTGTAGAAAACAATGTCAGAATCGTTGTCCCGACTATTGACACCGAACTATTAATCCTTGCAAAAGTCAAACAACAATTCGCAGAAAAAGGTGTCATTCTCGCAGTCTCAGCGGAGAAATTTATCGAAGTTTGCCGCGATAAACGACTCACATCCGAGCTATTTGCATCACATTCAGTGAAAGTGCCGGAGCCTCGTGATAAATATAATCCGGTATTCCCGATGTTTGCAAAACCGTATGATGGATCACTAAGTTGCAACCTCCATATTATCAATAAGCCGGAAGATTTGACCGAGGAGATTTTGAATGATCCGAAGTTAATTTTCATGGAACTTATCGACAAAAAGGTTTTCAAGGAATATACTGTTGATATGTATTATGGCGCAGATAATTGTGTGAAAGCAATTGTGCCACGCGAACGCATTGAGATTCGTGCCGGAGAAATCAATAAAGGTCGTGCTTGCAAAACTTGGCTTGTTGACTACTTGAAGGAGCGCATGAACAAGATGGAAGGCGTGATTGGCACAATCTGCATTCAGCTTTTTGTCAATGACGAGACTCATGAGGTCTATGCCATAGAAATCAATCCACGCTTTGGTGGCGGTTATCCGTTGTCTTATTATGCCGGAGCTAATTTCCCTCGCAATCTCATCAAAGAATATATTGCCGGAGAGAGCGTTGTATATTCCGATGATTGGCGCGACAATACCATCATGCTCCGCTACGACAGCCAAGTAATAATCAATGGCTAAAGTGTTTGTTTCCAACTTAGATGACACTCTTAATAAGGAGATTGACGACTTGAAATCTGACATATAAGGATATTGCCATAAAGCGGCAGGAATTTGGTGCCATTGATGCTTATCCGCAGATGCCTGCGTGGTGTGATGTCAAGCAAAAGGTATTCGATAAAAAGGCTCTATAACGTTTTGGACGGTTAGTTTCACAAATTAGAATTATCTTGGCGGTCACAAATGGCAACGAAATATGAATAGCATAGACATCTTCACAATGGCATTAGGTATAGTAAAGCCATGGTACGTAACCAAGCCAGAGCTTGTAGGTGGTGTTCCAAGAGCTTTCGGTTGGCGATATGATTCAATTTAATAATGTCGGCTCATATACAATGTGCTAATCTCCTATGTTTATAAACTATTTCCCACGAGTTTACGCCGTAAAAGGAAAGCATTGTAAACTTGTGAGAGATAAGTGGGACGCTTCCGATTATATGTCTAAAACTATTTTGAATTGAACACATTGGCACTTTTGAACGCTGAGATCAAAAGTGCCAATGTTTCCATGGGTCGGTTTATGAAGCAATTCTGTGACTATCCGAAATAGGTAAAACGCACCATCTGGCACTCATGTCGGAGAGGTCTTATCTCTATTTTGCTCATTTTTCTGCAAAATATTTAATTAAGACGTTTGGTTTTAGAAATATAATTGTTATCTTTGCGGCGTAATAAATCAGACAATTCAATTATGTTGGTAAGTTTTTCATTTAGCAACTTTAAAAGCTTTAAAGACGAAAACACTATTAGTTTTGTCGCGGAGTTGGATGATGTGCGGCACGACTATTCCATGCCCACTCCGTTTGATTACTCTGTTCTAAAGACAGCGGCGGTCTATGGTGCGAACGCCAGCGGCAAGTCTAAATTGTTTGAGGCCCTCGCATTCATGAGGGATGTTGTCTGTCCGCCCCACGAATCCGCCAATCTCCCTATTTTCAACTTTTGGAAAAGGAGATACGATGCTTTTAGATTGTCCACTGAAACAGCAAATGCATCTTCATTCTTCGAAATCGTGTTCATACACGACAATATACAGTATCGCTATGGCATAGAACTCAATGCAAATGGCATAGTGGAGGAATGGCTATACCGTAAGTATGAGAGAGAAACAATAATCCTTTCAAGAAAGGCATCTGGCAATGAGGGATTGTCAACCAAAGTAGTTAAAACGTATATCAACGCTAAGATATATAATAATGTGACTTCCGCCGGCATGATTTCCCCGGATGTGCCGTTGTTGACGATTCTATGTCTTTTTAACGACCAACTATCGAAGGCTTTGGTGGAGGAAATAAGCCATATTAGAGTAATCTCCGCAAACGAAACAATTCCTCCGATAGATGCTATAAAGAATGAGGAGAGCAGGAAAGAAATTGTCAACTTCATGCGTGCTTTTGACTTCAACATCGAGGATTTCTCTATGCACGAAATTTCCTTGGACGACATCCCCGATAAGATTAAAAGTATAATCGGCGATAATGAGTTGAAAAATCCTTTATACGACGGTGTCGTCACAACACACAGACTATACAATGAGTCGTTTGAAAGGGTGGGGATGCGCCAATTCCTGATGGAAGCGGATGAGTCTTTCGGCACAAACAGACTGCTACGTATGAGTTGGCCGATACTTCAAACATTGAAGTATGGCGGCACATTGTTTATTGATGAAATTGACTCCGGACTACATCAATTTATTGTGTCGAAGATAATTGGTATGTTCTATAAGACAACTAATCATGCGCAGCTGATAATCAACACTCAAAACACCTCGTTACTTGCACAGCCAATTGAGGAGAATATGAAGGATAGATTATTGTTCCGTAAGGATCAAATATACGTTGTCAACAAAAACAGATATGGTGAGTCGAATGTTTATCCAATCACCCACTTCCAACGTAACATCAGGAGAAACGTTGAAAGAATGTATCTTGACGGTATGTTCACCGGAATTCCAAGTATCTCAGATGACAAAGTTAACGATTTAATTGGCCATGAACCACAGATGTAGGCATGATATACATAAAAGGTCAGCTGGGAGAAACAAGACTTCTTTGACTTAATGTTGGCGATAGATCCTATAAGCAAAAAGCGTAGGATAATATTAGCTTTTGAGCGAGCAAAAGCTATACATGAAGCAAAGAAAGCTAATGACGCTGAAACATGTGAGTCGGTGACAACAATATATGAACTTCTTTATGAACTTGGTGCTATAGAAAAAACTCGCAACGGCCATGAACTTTACATTAAGTGATTTAAGATAAAAAATTATTCTAAAGATATTAATCATAATGCGAAATAGAATTTTACTGTGTCTTGCCCACATGAGCGGCAAGGAGATGGACTTCATAAAAGAGGCTTTCGACCAAAATTGGGTTGTGCCCCTTGGTCCGAATGTAAATGGTTTTGAGGATGACCTTAAAGCTTTTGTTGGTGAAAATAAGGAAGTAGTAGCGCTTTCAGCTGGAACTGCAGCCGTGCATTTGGCTTTGCACGCTTGCGGTGTAAGAGCCGGTGACGAAGTTTTGGTGCAGAGCTTCACTTTCTGCGCTTCAAGCCACCCTGTGACTTATCTCGGTGCAACTCCGGTATTCATTGACTCAGAGAAGGATTCATGGAACATGGATCCGGAATTGCTTGAGGAGGCAATTAAGGATCGTATCGCAAAGACCGGCAAAAAGCCCAAGGCAATCGTGCCCGTTGCACTCTATGGTATGCCGTATCAAGCAGACCGCATCATGGAAATCGCCAACCGTTACGATATCCCGGTCGTTGAAGATGCCGCAGAAGGTTTTGGTTCAAGGTACGATGGTCAGGTGCTTGGCACCTTCGGTAAATATGGCGTGCTCAGTTTCAATGGAAATAAGATGATTACCACCTCCGGTGGTGGCGCATTGATTTGTCAGGACGTTGACTCAAAGTCTGAAATCATGTACTTGGCAACTCAGGCTCGCGAAGCTTATCCCTACTATCAGCATACTGACATAGGCTACAACTACCGCATGTCGAACATTTGCGCGGGGATTGGCCGCGGTCAAATGACTATCGTCAATGAACATATCGCACACCATAAGCACGTACAAGCACTCTACTGCGAGTTGCTTAAAGACGTTGAGGGTGTGACACTCCATGAAAATCCGTCGCCACGCCATGATTCCAACTTCTGGCTTTGCACCATTACTCTTGATCCCGATTTGAAAGTTGTGGGTCAGGAACACGCCTATGAGACAGCTATCACCGGTGCTGTAGGCGGCGCAGCGGGAGTAACCCATCAAGCAAAATCGCTCCACACTGATTGTGAACCCAATGCCAACGTCGAAGCAATGCGCCTCGCTCTCGACAAAGCCAACGTCGAAGCCCGTCCGCTGTGGAAACCGATGCACAAGCAGCCCGTTTACGCCAATAACCCCGCATACGTCAATGGCGTAAGCGAATCACTCTTCTCCGTAGGTCTATGCCTTCCAGCCGGACCTTACGTCACCGACGATGATGTCCGCTACATCGTAGACAGCATCAAGGCCGCCATAGTGAAGTAATACGTAAGATTAAAGTCCAATATTCTCTCAAAAGGGGAATATTGGACTTATGTGTTTTATAGATAGATCTAAATTGAAAAATCAACTATTGCAGGGTGGTGGGTATGAAAACCCGAAGTACGACCTACCCACCAAAATATATTGCCAAACATTGCAATTGGCAGATAATCCGGAGCTTATAGAGCAATATAAGAGAGTACACTCTGAGATATGGAAAGAGATTCCGGAAGGTATCCGCGCTGTCGGTATACTCGAAATGAAACTCTTTATATTCGATACGACCGCAGTGATGCTTGTTGTCACACCATTAGATTTCGATTGGGACACTCAGATGGCGGAACTCGCAAAGCTTCCTCGCCAACAGGAATGGGAAGATCATGTGTCGTTAGTCCAGCAAGCATCAGCGGGCTGCACTTCCGATGAGAAATGGAAAATGATGGAACAATTTTTTTGCCTACCAAACGTTGAAGAATGAAAACAGAATTGTTTGAAAAAGAGGGCAAAAACTATTTAGTCGCCTTCCTATTGGTCAGCTCCTTGTTTTTCATGTGGGGAGTGGCGAACAACATGACCGACACATTGCTGTCGGCATTTAAACGCATCATGTCAATGAGCGATTTTCAAACATCGCTCATCCAGTTCGCTTTCTATGGCGCGTACTTCTGTTTTGCGTTGCCAACGGCTTTGCTAATCCAACGATATAGCTACAAGACTGGCATCATCCTTGGCTTGTTGCTGTATGCGCTTGGTACGATGCTGTTTTATCCGGCAGGGCAAATGAATTCATATCTTTTTTATCTGTTTGCGATTTATGTGATGGCAGGCGGATGCTCAGTGCTTGAAACCACGGCAAACCCCTATATCATGATAATGGGTACTCACAAAACCGCCACCCGGCGGTTGAACATTGCCCAAATATTTAACCCTATAGGTTCGTTGGCAGGCATTATAATCAGTGGCCAGTTTATACTATCCGAACTTAACCATCTCACCTCAACAGAGCGGAGCAGTATGAGCACAGATGCACTTCGCACATTGCAACATCAAGAATTGTCGGCGGTGACAGGAACATATATGGCATTGGGAGTCATCCTGTTGCTAATCCTTGTGGTTATGCTATTTGCCAAAATGCCAAACGGCGGAGACAATGACAAATCGTCCGGGCTGCGGGCAACTTTCAAACGGCTTTATCACAACAAGGTGTATCGTCAAGGTGTTGTCGCTCAGTTTTTCTATATTGGGGCGCAAATAGGAGTGTGGTCATTCACAATCCGTTATGTTATGAACGAGCTTGACATGAATGAGCAGGAAGCATCAACGATATATCTATATTCAATCGTTTGCTTCACCATCGCACGATTCATTTTCACGGCACTGATGAAATATTTCCAGCCGACAAAGCTCTTGGCATTCTCCGCGGTGTGCGCCATCATCGCTTGCATAAGTGTGATATGCAACAATGGCATATTTGCCATCGTCAGTTTAATCGCTATCTCGTGCTTCATGTCACTCATGTTCCCCACCATCTACGGAATAGCTCTTGACAATGTAGCTCTTGACAATGCGGGCAAGGACATGAAAATCGGAGCCTCAGGCTTGATTATGGCAATCCTTGGCGGAGCGGTAATCACTCCTGTGCAAGGTTATGTTTCGGACTTATATGGTGTAAATATCTCATATATTATACCCTTAATATGTTTTGTCGTAGTGGCAATCTACGGTATTAAAACCTCAAAAATCGTAAATCACGTTACCAATAATGGATAAAAAAGTATTTGTCTCAGGATGCTATGATATGCTTCATAGTGGACATGTCGCCTTCTTTAAGGCGGCATCCCAATATGGCAAATTGTATGTCGGCATTGGCTCCGATGCGACAATTCAAGAACTCAAACATCGTAAAACCATATACTCTGAGGCAGAGCGTCTTTATATGGTTAAATCTATTAGATACGTCACTGACGCATGTATCAATTCCGGATCCGGCTATCTGGACTTTATTGAATCAGTTAATCAAATTAAGCCGGATATATTCGTAGTAAACAGTGATGGCGGCTCAGAGGAGAAACGTCAATTCTGCAAGGACCGGGGCATAGAATATATTGAGCTTGAACGAGTGCCGGACGCCGGTCTGGAAGCCCGATCCACGACCTCGCTTCGCACCAATGTGAAGTCGTTGCTTCCATATCGCCTTGATCTCGCCGGAACATGGATTGACCAACCATACGTCAGCGAATATGGTGCGGGATGGGCAATTACAATCTCGCTTGAACCGACTTACGAGTTCATGGAACGCGGTGGTATGTCAACGTCAACTCGCAACGCTATCAAAAAAATATGGCCTTATGAGCTTCCTAATTATCGAGAAGAGATGTTGGCAAAATTAGTGTTTTGCTTCGAAAACGAACCGACAAAACAGGAACATGTCTCCGGAGCTCAAGATGCCATCGGAATATGTATGTCGGGACTAAACCGCCACTATTACGATAAACATTATTGGCCCGAAAAGATTGAGTCGTGTCATGATGAGAAAATACTCTCATGGCTTGAACAGCACATCTGCTTGATTCCGATGTTCCCACGTCCGACAGGTTGCTCCGTAATCGAAGGCTGCAAAATAACAACCGATGGTGTCAAAGCACTTTCAACAGCAGCCATGGACTGCTGGAACGCTATAATGAACATGGATTTGCAGGCGTTCGCAAAGGCATATCAAGCATCTTTTGAGGCGCAAATCGCAATGTTCCCGGCTATGATGTCTTATAAAGTGTCCGAATACATAGATAAATATCGCGGCAAAGTACTTGCATGGAAGATGGCGGGGGCCGGTGGTGGCGGACATCTTGCTGTGGTGTACGATGGGGAGAAACCGGAAGCAGGCATCCCCATAACAATCCGTCGAAAATGTCTTAAATAGCGCATATTTTACACAACTGAACAAAAAGAGTAATTACACCCTTATATTAAAATGAAAACAGCATTAATCACAGGAATCACAGGTCAGGACGGCTCCTATTTAGCGGAGCTGCTGCTTGGTAAAGGTTATGACGTACATGGCGTGATCCGCCGCTCGTCGGTGGACTACCGTGAGCGCATCGCCCACCTTGAAGGGCACGAACACTTCCACCTTCACTACGCCGATATGGGCGACTCCATGTCGCTCGTGAAAGTAGTCGGACTTGTCAGGCCTGACGAACTATATAACCTGGCGGCACAAAGCCATGTGCAAGTGTCGTTCGACTCACCGGAATTCACCGCCGACGTGGACGCCACAGGCGTGCTCCGCATCCTTGAAGCTGTCCGCATAAACGGCTTGGAAAAGAGTTGCCGCATCTATCAGGCATCCACCTCCGAGCTGTATGGCAAGGTGGAGGAGGTGCCTCAAAACGAAAAGACTCCGTTCCATCCATATTCCCCTTACGCCGTCGCCAAGCTATATGGCTTTTGGATCGTGAAGGAGTACCGCGAAGCATATAATATGTTTTGCTGCTCCGGCATCCTCTTCAACCATGAGTCGGAACGCCGCGGCGAGACATTTGTGACACGCAAGATCACCCTCGCGGCGGCACGTATCGCGCAAGGGAAACAGGATTGCCTATATATCGGCAACTTGGACTCACTCCGCGACTGGGGCTACGCCAAGGATTACGTGGAATGTATGTGGCTAATACTTCAGAACGACAAACCGGAAGACTTCGTGATCGCCACCGGCGTTCAGCATACCGTCCGTGAGTTCGCGACACTCGCTTTCAAGTACGCCGGCATTGAACTCCGTTGGGAGGGTGAAGGAATCAATGAAAAGGGTATTGACGTTAAGTCAGGCAAAGTTGTGGTTGCTGTCAGCGAAGCTTTCTACCGCCCGACGGATGTAGTTAATCTTTGGGGCGACCCCACCAAAGCTAAAACTAAACTTGGATGGAATCCCCAAGCCACCACTTTCGAACAACTGGTGCAAATTATGGTGAAACATGACATGGAGAAGGTCGCCGCCGACCACGTGGCAAGCGTGATGCGCACAAACCTCGCCGAATATCTTGAGAAAGGGATTGTAAAATGATGCTGAAAGACGCCAAAATATACGTGGCGGGGCACCGCGGCATGGTTGGTTCCGCCATTGTGCGTGAACTGCAACGCCAAGGCTACACGAATATAATCACACGCACACATAAAGAGCTTGACCTCTGCAACCAAGCGGATGTGGAAGCGTTCTTCGCCGCTGCGAAGCCGGAATATGTGTTCCTCGCCGCCGCGAAGGTGGGGGGCATCGTTGCCAATCAGTCAGCGCTCGCCGACTTCATGTATGAGAATATGATCCTCGAAATGAACGTCATCCACTCGGCATGGAAGAATGGCTGCAAGAAACTTGAGTTCCTCGGATCATCGTGTATCTATCCCCGTATGGCTCCGCAACCGATGTCGGAGAGCTGTCTGCTCACATCTGAGCTTGAAAAAACAAACGAAGCTTATGCGCTTGCTAAAATCTCCGGACTGAAATACTGCGAGTTCCTAAACCGCCAATACGGAACGGACTATATCAGCGTCATGCCCACCAACTTATACGGACCCAACGACAATTACCACCCCGAACACAGCCATGTGCTCCCCGCCCTTATCCGCCGCTTCCATGAAGCGAAGGAGCAGGGACTGAAAGTGGTGACATGCTGGGGCGACGGCAGTCCGCTGCGCGAGTTCCTCTATGTTGACGACCTCGCCAACCTATGCGTGTTCTTGATGAACAACTACAGCGGCACTGAGACAGTGAACGCCGGCACCGGCAAGGAGCTTACCATCAAGGCGCTCACGGAACTTGTCGCGAAGATTGTCGGCTATGAGGGCGAAATAGAATGGGACACCACACGTCCCAACGGCACGCCGCGCAAACTTCTTGATGTGAGCAAAGCTTCCAAGCTCGGTTGGACCTACAAAACGGAGCTTGAAGAGGGGATACGTCTGTCATACGAGGATTTCCTTAACAATCCCATGAGGGCGGAACGTTAAGCCATGAAAGTGATTCTTTTATCCGGCGGCTCCGGCAAACGCTTGTGGCCGCTATCCAACGAGGCTCGTTCGAAGCAGTTCCTCCGTGTGCTTGAATGTCCAGACGGTGGTCGTGAGTCGATGGTACAGCGCGTGGTGCGGCAAATCAAAGCGTCAAAACTCACTGACGACATCATTTTTGCGACATCTGTTTCACAAAAGGATATTATCACTAACCAACTTGGCGAGGATATCACCATCGTGACCGAACCATACCGCCGCGACACATTCCCCGCCATCGCACTGGCTACATCTTATCTCGCAAAGGAGATGAAGTGCGACAGCGATGAAGTGGTGGTGGTGATGCCCTGTGACTCATACACTGAAGCCCATTACTTCGACTCAATCCGCACAATGGCGAATGCGGTGGGGGAGAACGTGGCAGATTTGGTGCTGATGGGGATAAAACCGACATATCCGTCTGCAAAGTATGGCTACATCGTGCCGGAACGTGGGGATGGGAACATTTATAAGGTAAACCGTTTCACCGAGAAGCCGGATGTGGCGACAGCTGAGAAATTGATAGCGCATAACGCTTTCTGGAACGGGGGCGTATTTGCGTTTAAACTTGGCTATCTCACTGATATTGTCGACAAATACATACAAGCGGGGAGCTTCACCGAAATCCGCGACCGCTACCGGGAGTTTCCCAAAATCAGTTTTGACTATGAAGTGACAGAAAAAGCCAAATCCGTTGCCGTCGTTGCATACGACGGGGAATGGAAGGACCTCGGCACGTGGAACACGCTCACCGATGAGTTGCACGACCACGCCATCGGCAACGTAATCATGGATGCGTCGGAGAACACGCATGTCATCAATGAACTTGAGTTGCCGATTATGTGCATCGGAGCCAAGGATATGGTTGTCGCCGCTTCGTGCGACGGCATACTTATTTCTGAGAAGGCTAAGAGTGAGAACATCAAGTCCTTCGCTGATAAATTGACACACCGTCCGATGTACGAAGAGCGACGATGGGGCGAATATAAGGTCGTTGACACAATCGAATGTGCCGACAGGCACCGGGCGTTGACCAAGCAAATTGTTGTAAAGGAGGGGAAAAGTATCAGTTATCAAGTTCACAATCACCGCGATGAAGTATGGACATTCGTTGACGGCGAGGGGCTTGTTGTGATTGACGGGGATATCCGCAGGGTGTCACGTGGGGATGTGGTCAACATCAAAAAAGGTACGAAGCACGCCGTCAGGGCTGTCACCGACCTCCGTTTCATAGAGGTTCAATCCGGCGACGAACTGATTGAGGAGGATATCATCCGCTTCGACTGGAGCTGGTAGTGACACGGACTTCAGCAAGTTACAGAATTTCTGTTAAATATTCTCAAATTGTTGACGTAGATTTGCATAAGAATGCTAAATAAGTTAACTTAGCAAATTAAAAAACGAATAAGTGAAAATTAAAACATTTCATATACAGAACTTTAAGTCAGTGAAGGACACTGAAATAGTGTTGTCGCAATCGCTGAGTGTGCTTACCGGGGTGAACAACTGCGGTAAGACCACGATTATCGAAGCGTTGGCGCTGTGGGTGGAATGTTTTGAGAAGTTAGTTCATCAGGCGAAGCGCAATGTCGCCGGGAAATATCACTCCGGAGACTATGTTTTGTCCTCCGCCAACAAATACTTTGATTTTTCAGAGATTAACTCTGTGCGTTCGCCGAACTTCGAAGATATCTTCTACAATAGGGATGTCAAGACACCTATCCGCCTGGCGGCACTGCTGGAGGATGGAGATGGCAAGCAAATTTTCATTCCTTTCATAATCTCAAACTCCACGAAATCACGCTATGTGATTCGACTTGAGGATGAAAAGGACTTTGACTATACGCTCTTCAACAGATTCTTCAAAACGTGGCAACAGCCGGTAAAGGCATATTTCTCGGCACCGCTCGCCAACATCGAACAGCAGGAGACGTTTATGACAGATCCGGTGCTGCAAGAGAATTTGCGTCAACGCAGATCCTTTGAAGCGATTCGCAACCGTATTTATAAAATATACCACACCGACTACTTCCATAACTTCCAACGCGACCTCTCCGATGTGCTATATGGCGCATCCATGGATGCCAAATTGAAGTTGTATAGCAGAACAGATAAGAACCAAGATATCCGTGTGGTGATAACGTACACCGTTGATGGCGATATTGTGGAAAAGGATGTGGCTCTTTTGGGTAGCGGAACTCTTCAAACCATAGAGATATTGCTTAATATATACAATGAGGTGAACGGCAGCCACGACCTAAACTTAATACTCCTTGACGAGCCGGACAGCCACATACATCGCGACATTCAGAAGCGACTGCTTAAAATACTCAACCGCGACAAAATCAACAGTCAGGTTGTGATAACAACCCACAACGAGGCGTTGATACGCACGGTGCCGTTGTCAAACCTCTATCACGTTGATTTGAAGCAGAAAAGATTGCAGAGTATCGGAAAGAACGAGCTTGACAAAATCAACGAGCCTCATTTTAGGGGGCTGTATCCAGCCATGGAATCACCCATCATACGGAGCATCGAGGGGAACGCCACGGGATTGGATTTAATCAGTGCGATAGAGGCTGAGAAAATTATTTTCGTGGAGGGTGACGATGATGCGCGCCTGCTATTCAATCTATTCAAGAAGAGACCCTCAAACATCAACAGGAAAGTGATGTTTTGGGTACTCGGTGGCATAAGCAGGATGCTAACGAAGTTGGATGGCTACCACGAGGTTTTTAGCGTCATACGAAATGGCACTTCACTTTGGGAGAAATCAGTGATTGTTTTTGACCAGGATTGCATGACCGATGACCACAAACTTTTGTTGCAGAAGAGGTTGGAGTCCAAGTATAAGATTAAGTCATATTGCGCACCGCTTTACACCCAAGAGTCTGTGCTTATGACTGACTTAAAGAAATTGTCGATTCTTCTCAAGGAACGTTATAAACTGAATGAAGAGGTGCTTCCCTTGCTGGAGCAGGCACTTGTCAATCAGTGCGAAAAGCGGCTCGACGGACTTCGCAACAGCTTTCTATGTAAGGATGTGAACAGTGAAGAAAACCCATCGGTGAAAAAAGAGGGTGATAAATTCACCATCGAACAGGTTAACCAATACATGGGCAAGTATATTAAACCGCTCAATATGTTCTTCGATGCAAAGATAAACAAAGATAATCTCTCGCTATATAAGGATTTGGAGGCATACTATGGCTTGCAACCGATATACAAGCTATGTCGGAAGAATGATGTGGCTGACATAATAAACACCGCTTTTAAGGCCATCGGCAAGGATATCAACTTCGATATAGAAACCGACTTCTACGCATTGGCGGTGCTTGCGGATTCCAACCGCATATTCGATGTATGGAACAGAATCACTGATTTCCTAAGCAGTTAGGGGTGGTGATTACAATTAAAAGTGGGGACACGGAGTACAATACATGAGCGCCTGCTTTACTTTTTTGTCGGTTATACTATACAGATACAAAATAAATGACTAATTTTGCAAAGACACCATGATGTGCGGATGAAGCGAGAATGGTGTCATGAGCCGATGTGCGAAAGCATTGTGGCAAAAGGATAGAAATTAAGGCAAAAGGATAGAAATTTATTTTAATATAATTGATATTTAATGATGGATAAACTGAACTTTACGCAAGCTAAGAGAGCGGCGCTGCTGCTATGCGGCGGACTCTCCGCAGCTTCGATGATGGCGGTTGTGGCTAATCCGGAACCTGCCGTTGTCACCCAACCCGACGGCACTAAGGTGGAGATCACTCTCCATGGCGATGAATTCCTTAACTACGCCACCACCGTCGAGGGACTCACCGTGGTCTACAACCACGATACCAAAGCATGGGAGTATGCCGATATGATGGAGGGTAAATTGGTCTCCACAGGCATCCTCGCCGCCAACAACCGTCCCACATCTCTGCCTGCAAACATCCAACCGGGATTAGTTCCTCAAATCTCCGCAGAAGGAAAGGCTCTGAAAGAGAACTCCCAAAGGATGGTGCGCAACGCCAACAAGAAAATTCACTACGGTCAGACTTTCGATTACTCGAAGTTCCGCGGTCTCGTGATATTGGTGGAGTACCAAGACACCCCGTTCGTATATTCCAACGCAAACGAGATTTTCACCAATATGATTTGTGGCAAAAACTACACCGGCTTCCAGACCGCATCCAATGGCTTCGCCACATACACCGGCTCCGTCCGTGATTACTACTACGACAACTCCGACGGGATGTTTGATCCCACATTCGACGTCTATGGTCCGGTGAAAGTCGCTTACGACGCTACAGATATGCGTCAGGCAAACAACGCACAGAAGATTTTCAAAGCGGCGTTGACCAACATTGACGATCAAATAGACTTCAGCAAATATGACACCGACGGTGACGGACTCGTGGATATGGTTCACTTCATCGTTTCCGGAGGAAACTCCACCGCCGCCGACAACGATATGTGGCTCTTGTGGCCTCACTCATCCACTATCTCCGATAACTTCACCCTTGACGGCGTGGTATTCGACCGCTACTCATGCACCTCGGAGCTATATTCCACCGCATCCAACAAAACTATTGACGGCATCGGCACCATCTGCCATGAGTTCGGACACGTCCTCGGTCTTCCCGACATGTATGACGTGGACGGCGCAGGTTCCGGCGGCAGCAGCGTAGGCCCCAAGACATGGTCAGTGATGGCTAACGGCACATACCTCAACCTCTCAAGAACTCCGACAGGCTACGGAGTGGCTGAACGCTCGGAACTCGGTTTCCTCACCCCCGAAATGATTGAAGCGGAGGGTAGCTACACCGTCAAAGATGTGGCAGCCACCAACGCCGCCTACCGCATGGACGCGGGAGCGGATGGTGAGTATTTCCTCCTGGAATACCGTAAGAAAAATAGCAAATGGGATTCCGTCATCGCCGGCGAAGGAATGCTTGTATGGCATATCGACAAAAAGGATATGACCCCATGGTATAACAACACAGTGAACGTGAACCCCGAGAACAACTGTATCGAACTGCTGAGAGCACAGGAGTATATGTATGGCTACACCCTCGTGGACTACACTACCGACCCGTTCCCCGGTTCCGCCAACATCACATCGTTGACCAACACCACCGACCCCTCGCTGAAATCATACACCGACGAACCTTGTAAATATGAGATTAAAAACATCTCCCAAAACTCATCGAACGATTCAGTGACATTCTCAGTGGTGAAATCCACCACCACGGGTGTGGACGCACTTGAAGCCGAAGCGTCGGAAAACGCCAACGCCGAGATTTTCAACCTCAACGGAGTGAAAGTGAACGGCAATGAATTGACTCCCGGTGTTTACATCAAACGCAGCGGTGAGAAAGTTTCCAAATTCATTGTGAAGTAAAGGAACGCGATAGTTAGAAGATACGCATAAGAGAAAACACGCATACATATTGCAATATAACGAGAGCCGGTGGAACCATCCATCGGCTCTCTTGCTTTATGCCTGCTTCAAATTAACGCACTTAAGAATCAAACGTTTTCCACCGACGGCAGTGGCGGCGTATAGGAAAGTGGCGGCATCTGACGACTCCCTTACATTAAGCTTATTACGCAAAGCGTCGGCATTAATGGGGTAGTTGCGCGTCGCCACGTTTGCTTTCAATCCCTTCAACGCCTTAGCGGCATCTTTGGCGGTCTGCCATACCGATTCTATTCTAAGTATCCTGCCGGGGAAGGGTAGGGCCGCGTCTGAGATATGTGACGGTGGGTTCTCAGCTACAAATAGATTTGTGTTGCCATGCAGCTTACGCAATCCGCTCCATTGTCTACAAAGTTCGCCCCAAGCACCCGTTTTCATCACAGCGGCGTCCGGTTCACAGAGAATCATCCCCTCCAAACCATTGATATCTACGACGTAATCTACGGAATTGTCAGTATGAAGGTAATCATTAACAATGAATTTGGTTTTGCAAACAGGATCCACGGCAGTCACCTCCACGCCATTCCCAACCTCACCATTTATTACCTCATCATTAACAGACTCATCATTCACTGCTGATTTGAAATCCAATTCAACCAGCACCTCCTTGCATTCACCCTTCATTGCCACAATCCATATACGGGAGACATTCTCAAGGTCTCTGATTGTTTGGGAGATATCAAGCATCGGCGAGGCTTTTATAAGAACTTTATGACTGTAGGAACGCAGCAAATCAATATTCGCCACCACATCGGGGGAGCAATCCGAGAATCCATAAGCTCGAGCCGCGGATGCCTTACGCCGTGCCGGATCAATATAAATCCAATCCGCTTTTCCAATCCCGCAACGTTTGATAATGGAGAGGAGGACCTCCATCCCGTCGCCACATTCAGCTTCGAAGTTCGCTATATTCAGCGTCGATGCATTTATATTCGCTATCTCAGCGGTGAGAGGGAGTATGTCCACACCCACCACTCGCTTCACCACCTCACAAAAGGAGAAGGAGTCCACGCAAAGTCCGCACGTCAAATCCACCAGCAACTCCGGCACACTATCCGAGGCCTTATGGATAATGTCGGCATGGAAGCGTGCCAACAATTCCGACGTGCATTGCTCAGCAAGAAGCGCGGAGGGGAATAGAAACTTAGGATTGGAACATAAATGGCTCATCTTCGCGACAGCCTTCCGCCTCGCCTCAATCTGAGTTATGGCAAAATCAACGGGGAAACCAAGCGGTTTGCCGCCATACTTAAGCATAAGAGCTTTAGTGTCGGCATGGAGATTATTCTCAATAAAGCTCCAAAATTCATCGGGGTAGGGTGATTGATAGTGTAGCATGGCGCAAACATAGTCAAAAAATTTGATAGAACGAAAAAAATTTCGTAACTTTGCAGCCAGATTTCACACCCCACATTGGGAAAGAAATCCGAAAGTAATTAGTAATCACACAATTAATAAAAAAATGAACCATTACGAGACCGTTTTCATTTTGACTCCCGTTTTGTCTGAACCACAGATGAAGGAAGCGGTGGAAAAATTCAAAGACTTCTTGACCAAGAATGGTGCCGAGATCGTCAATGAAGAGAATTGGGGAATGCGCAAATTGGCATATCCCATCCAAAAGAAATCCACCGGATTTTACAACCTTTTGGAGTTCAAATCCAATCCGGAATTGATCAAAAAACTCGAAGTAGCTTACCGCCGCGACGAGCGCGTGCTTCGCTTCCTCACATTCCGTCTTGAGAAATATGCTCAGGAATATGCAGAGAAACGCCGCAACTTGAGAGCAGCAAAAGCAAATGTAGAACCCGCAGTTAAGGCTGCAGAAACAGTGGAGGACTAAATCATGGCACAACCCAACGGTGAAATTCGTTATCTCACACCCCTGTCGGTCGACACTAAAAAGAAAAAATACTGCCGTTTCAAACGCAGCGGTATCAAGTATATCGACTATAAGGATCCCGAGTTCCTTAAGAAGTTCCTTAACGAGCAAGGTAAAATCCTTCCCCGCCGCATCACCGGCACTTCACTCAAGTTCCAACGCCGTGTGGCTAAAGCTGTGAAACGTGCACGTCACCTCGCACTTCTGCCTTACGTAGCCGACTTGTTGAAATAATCCATTAACCATTTTTTTAACACGACAAAAAATCAAGCAATGAAACTGATATTGAAAGAAAACGTGGCCGGTTTGGGCTACAAAGACGACATTGTCGAAGTGAAAGATGGTTACGGACGCAACTATCTTATTCCCCAAGGATTTGGCGTAATCGCTTCTAAACCGGCTTTACGTCAACTTGAGGAGGACCTCAAACAACGCGCCCACAAAATCGCTAAACTCAAAGCTGACGCTGAAGAGTTCGTTAAACCTCTTGAGGGTGTGAAACTTACTATTGCCGCCAAAGCAGCCGCCAACGGCTCTATCTATGGTAGCGTAAGCAACATCCAAATCGCTAACGCTCTTGAGGCTCTCGGTCACAATGTGGATCGTAAAATCATATTCCTTAACGAGAATGTTAAAGAACTTGGTTCTTACACCGCAACTGTACGCCCCCACAAAGAGGTGTCTATCGACATCGAGTTTGATGTTGTAGCTGAGTAATCAATCTCACCACTAAATAGAATAGGATACGTCCATCAGGTCGTATCCTATTTCTTTTTTAGGTGTAAGGCGGAGCCATCGCAAACACACTCAAAAGCACCGGAAGCCACATATTGATCATACTCCTCATCAGTAATTCTGTATGCGCGCGCTGTTTGTGAATTTGGATACTTATTGAAGAAGCTATCCGTACTATAATACCATCGGACATCAATTATTTCAGGTGCGTTGGTGAACGCACGATAGATTTTAAAGATACAGGTACTCGCACATACCGTGATATATCTAAATCCATTATCCCACTCTGTAATACAAAAATAATGGCGACGGGAATGATGGTCGGCGGAGCGGTCAATGCTATGCGCATCATGACGGATAGCAATGTTCCTCCCGCTAATTCTATTTATCTCATTCATGTATTTGCGGAACAAAGCCCCATGTGGTCCGGTATCTGGCAATTGGAAGTAAGCAATGAAATAATGAATCATTTCATGAATGATGGTGTCTTCTACCACATCTTCGCTCAAATCGAACCTACAGCTTATCCACAGCGAGAAATCATAGTTTTCACGCTTGCCAAACATATTGATTCTGTACTTATGCTTTAAGCAACCGAGTCGTGTCGCGGCATTACTCATACGAATCTCTATCGGCGGTAGTTTACTACAGAAATATTGCTTATTAAATTTATCGAACTTCTCTTTTATATATGCTATAGTCGGTTTCATGCTCCAAAGATACTAATATTTCTTGTTAATTTGGCTGTCTGTAAACTTATATGCACCATTTTCTCTGATGGAATAATAGGGTAGACCGAGTGCGTTGGCTTCGCTTTTCCACTCCTCGCTTCGGCTTGGATAGACATTCTTAAGGCATATATATTGCGCGGCATTTATATGACCATTAAAATCGCTTAGTTTCTTATTAAAGCCGTTGCCAATCACGATGTAATCGCAGGATAAAGATATGTTATCAACGACATTATCAATCCAAGCGATTTTTTTACCACAGATTTCGTAGAGCTTCACTTTCCCCTGAGGCAATTCCAACAACTCCTCCTTTCCGTTGGCATATATACGTATTGCAGCATTGTTGGAGTTTTGCACTATGAAGCCATCCTCCGGAAATTCATCAGGCAGAAACACCATACCGGAGATAATCAATACACCAACACCTATCAGCATATATGAAAGGTAAGCACTTTTATATCTAAAACGCAGTGCGATAATCGCATATCCGGCGTAAATCAATGCCACAACAGCACCCGGCAACCATAGTCTCACATTCGATATGGCGAATGAATTAACCCATGAAGAGAACGTACCTAACCACTGATACCCTTGTTCCACGACATACGCCAACATCGTACTATCGCATCCCATAAATACTAAGATACTATACATTAAACATATAGCCAAATAGAATGGGAACAGCAATGCGATCAACATATTGCATGGCAACGAAGCGATGGGAAATGTGTGGAAATAGTAAACCACAAGAGGGAGCGTGCTCAAAAAAGCGATAATACTCACCAACACCAAAGAATAAAGATAATAGGTACGTGGGTGTTCATGCCGTTTTATAGGATTCACACGCTGTGAGAAGTATGCGATAATAAATGCGGCTGCAAAACTTAAAAGAAAGCCTGCGTTGAAAATTGCCTCCGGAGAGAGAAGGAGTATTAAGAACGCCGCCGCGAAGAGCGAATTGACCATGCTTCTCTTACGCTCCAGAATCAGACCTCCATACATGAAAGTCGCCATAATAGTGGCACGCAAAGCCGAAGGTGATAATCCCGTGAAAAAGGTGAACACCCACAACAAAACAACCACAAGACACCATCTCAACTTTCGGGAACAGAAGAAATTCAAAGGGAAGAGTATAAGGGTTAGTATTCCTGCGATAATACCTATATGAAGTCCGCTAAGAGCCATGATATGGCTTAACCCAGCTTGTTGGAACTCCATTTTATCCTCTGGGGCAAGATTGTCGCGGTACCCGAGGAGTATCGCCATAAGAAAATTCCTTGCCTGCGACGAAAGGGAACTTTTTTCAAGGCGTACCACGCACCAATCCCTATATTCCGCCGCCAATACGCTTAGATTGACAGCACGTCCGTATGAATTAATATCATCATCGGACACACTTTGGCTGTAAAGAATTCCTTTACGCCTCATATATTGAGCGAAGAAATCACGCTGATAATTTCCGGAATCCTTTATCCTCCGTAGGTGATGGATGAAAACCACCTCACTCCCCACATCAAAATTCTTTCCCTCGGTATAAAGAGCCACACGTGTGCGCTCAGTCTTATAAAAGTTTTTACTATCGAATAAACCTGTGATGTCGACAATAAGTTGAGAGGATTCGCTTAACTGATGCGACTCCACAACCACACCTTGCGCAAATGGGAGATAAATCTCGTTCTCAAAGTCGTATTCCTGCGGTTTATGAATTAATTCCGTGGATATTCCCACCGAACAAGCCATCATCGCCACCCAAATCCAATGCTTGTCCACCACCTTCAGCATACCCTTTATCGTCTTACTTCTATGCAGAAAGTAAAGATATAAAGCGATTCCACCGATAAAAAGGGTGATACTCAACCACCATGAGCCGAAGTATCTTCCCACTAAAATACCGATAGTCAATGCCGAGGTCAGCAGCAGAAATGGAGCGATCATGATATTAAGCTAAAAATTCGCCGCCTCCGCTTGTCTGTGAAGCATCTCCAAACCATTCTTCACCTTAGCTCCACGATTGGCGCACAATCGCATGAACTCAGTCCGCAAAGGATTGTAGACCACATCGTAGCAGTAATGTTTGTCAGAAAGATAATGATAAGGAAACTGAGGGGCGGAATTGACATTGGGCCACATTCCCAATGGAGTGGTGTTGACAATAAGTTGGGAGGACTCCACAATATCCTTCGATAAATCCTCATAACTTATTTCACTCAAATTATGAGGCTTACGAGAAACGATGGTCACCTCCACACCTAAACTTTCAAGAGCATATTTCACAGCTTTCGACGCACCTCCGGATCCAAGGATCAGTGTACGTTTCACCACAGATGCTATATCCCGTCCACTCCCGTTTCCATCTAAAATGAAATCATGCAATGAATCCCTAAATCCGATATAATCAGTATTGTGACCTATGGTATAAGGATACCGCGGATCATCATGGTTTATTCTAATCATATTGACGGCACCGATACTCTCGGCATCGGCACTTATTTCATCAAGATAGGGGAGAACCTGCTCCTTGTATGGCACAGTCACATTCAGACCCTTTAGCGCGCCAAACTGACGAATCACAATCGGAAAGCAAGCAATATCATTGATTTCAAAATTTACGTATGAAGCGTCGCGTCCGTTCTCCTTAAATTTTGAATTAAAATATTCACGGGAGAAGGAATGTCCCAAACGTTTCCCAAGTAGACCAAACAACTCCATAAAGCTAATATTGCACCTTATCAATAGTGAGAGCCTGAACAAAGACCGGAACACCCTTTGATTCAAGAACGGCACTATCCACATTAAATGTCCTAATAAATTCATCCACGCCACCCTTAGTGGATTCAAGTGACTTTTTATACAAATCTATCGCCGCATCCATACGTTGTGTGGTAAGCATGAGATGAGCCGCATTCATATAATCCTGAGCGGAAACACCGCTGTCGGCAAGAATTTTGTTGTAGTAGTCCTCACTCCGTTGGGTGTTGCCTACCATGAACTCACACCATGCTATGGGTCGCCAGGTACGTGGTGAGCCACCTTTCACATACTCCACCTTATAATAACATTTAAGTGCTTCGGCATATCTATGTGAGTCAAAAAGAGTATGCCCTAAAGCTCGGCTTAAGGTGATGTCATCGGGATAAAAAGAGATAGTCTTCCGGTAATACTCCTCCGCCTTTGCCAGATCACCGACACTGCGATATAGCTCCGCTATCTTTTTAAGGAGCCACCTACTCTTCGGATCATAATACTCCGATTTAACATAGTAATCAAGAGCCACGCTTATGTCGCCAAGGCACTGGTGGGCATAGCCCGCACGTTGCAACGTTTCGTAATAAGTCTTTTCATCGCTGCGGAACGATTCACTCTCAAGGAGTCGGTCGTATATACGCAACGCATCCTCGTAGTAACCGCAATTAAAGTAGAAATCAGCCTCACCTTTGCGATACGCCTCATCACTAAAACAACTTTCCAAGAAGGGTATCTCGCCACTATTTATAAACGCTGCGAACAAGTCATGAAATTCCCCTTTATACGGATTAAGCCTAAAGAATCTATACAATGAACGGACATAAAGCTGTATCTTCAGCTCCACCTCCGGTTTTAGAGACTCCTTCAGCGACGCTTTCTGCTCCTCACTAAGATGTGCGAACTGCGCACCGAGCTGACCGGTCAGGAGGTCGCGCTGCATTTGCGGCATCTGCTTTATGGACAACGCAAGTGAATATTTATCGCTGTCGCACATCATTCCCTGCATATCAAAGATTGAGGATAGAAGTGAATCCCCCTCTTTCCGCACGTCTATCACTTGGGAATGATTGAAATCAAATGGAAGAAACCAATTACTGACAGTACGGAAGAAATCGAAATTTTTCAGCTGTGAAAAAGCAAGCATCATCATATCGCCTCCATCAATCTGCATATCACCAAATTCCTGAATCTTATCTTTGAGTCCTGATTTCTTCATCATCTCATCCCATTCGGGATTAGCTTCGGGATTAAGTAAATCCTTAGCCTCCTTTTCATCCTTAAAGCGCGACATGAAATCGGATTGTAAATTCTTGATGTGGGGAAGGATCTCCGACTCCATTTTCTTTTTAATTCGATCAGTGTCGCGGGCACGTGCGATATCCGAGACAACCATTGAGGCGTAATTGAAAGGATTTTGTGGCATATCCTTGCTTGATTGTATCAGCTTACGCATCTTGATATTTTCCCTCAAACGTGTTCGATATTGCCATAAAATAACCACAAGAGCAACGGCACACCTCGCTGCCAACTCCATATCGTTAGGATTATATATTGATAATAGGAGTCTGAACTTCGCTTCATCAAAAAATTCAAGGGAACCAAGCATCAATGCGGTTACACATTGAAGACGCATCGTATCTGTGAAGCGCGGTTCAGTGAAAAGATTTAGTAATAAATCGCTGTCATTTTTCGAAAGGTGTGGCGTGGTCCACACATAGTTGAAAAGTGTGTCAACCGCATTATCACGTCTTGCGGCGATATTATTATCCTGTTTTCCTATGTCAGTAAGGAGAGTCATTTCATTCTCCGCCTGAAGAGCATCTTCTATAATTTTATGGAGTCCCATCGGGGAAAGCTCCCTCATCCTCACTATACTATAATAACGTGAGGATGAATTTTTTTTATCAACTCCATATCTTATCGCATCGGCGCAACAATAAAGCCTCTCCCGTATTTCTGAATGCATCTCCCCACGTCCCGGATCCGCCACACTTAAAAATGAGAGCATCCCACGATAGATAGTCTCCACCTGTTCCACATTCTCAATCACGTGATAATTCGACACTTGCAAAGCCAAAGCACGCAATTTATCCATAGCATGCTTCAGACGATTCGACGATAACAATGTCACTATCTCTTTATATATTGCGCTTATATCCATTTTATCTTTGTTTTTGTTGTTTACATTATTTTCTTATCTCGAAAATTTTTTGTATAGCTATATTTTCAAGCTAAAAATATGCTGTAAATTTAATAATTTATTATCGAATTTAGTAATCAAATATCGTAAAAACAATTATTAAGCCAAAATAATATAGAGAAGCGGGACCGCCGGATTGGCAGCCCCGCTAATCTATAGTAAGAAATTATAATTACTTATTCACTTGGAATTTATTGCAACCATCTTTAAGAAAACCGATGGATTGGTTGGCAGCGGCGACACCAGCGTTGAAGTTAGCTTCAGCTGTCTGTGCGCCCATCTTCTTAGGAGTGAAGAAGACTCTGCCGGCGAATTTCTGCTCAAATTCCTCAGCACGGTCAGGCTTGATGTCGGAAACGTAGCGAAGGTCGGCACGCTCCTCCATAGCTTTGATAAGCCCCTCTTCATCGATAACCTCTTTACGGGCTGTATTAACCAAGACACCGTTCTTGGGCATCAAGCTCACCAATTCGTAACCGATAGAACCTTTGGTTTGGGCGGTGGCAGGGATATGAAGAGAAACGAAGTCATTCTGGCTGAAAAGCTCTTTAACATCATGAAGAGGTTTAACGCCGGCGGCTTCAATCACATCATCGGGCACAAAAACATCAAGAGCCTCGACTTTCATCTCAAAACCTTTGGCAATACGAGCCACATTGCGGCCTACCTGACCGAATGCGTAGATACCCAAAGATTTTCCTTTAAGCTCCGACCCTGATTTGCCATTGTATTGATTGCGATACATCATCACCATCATACCGAACACCAACTCAGCCACAGCGTTGGAGTTTTGTCCGGGAGTGTTCATCACGCAGATGCCATGTTTTGTGGCAGCCTCAAGGTCAATGTTGTCATAGCCGGCTCCGGCTCTTACAATCACCTTAAGTTCGGGAGCATGGTCCATCACCTCACCATCAATTTTGTCACTGCGGACAATCAAACCTTGCACATCGACAACGACCTTGAGAAGGTCTTCACGTGTGCCTTGCTCCACCAACACCAACTCATTGTCGGATGCCTCAACCACCTCTCTGATGGCTTTCACAGCAGCGGCTGCGAAAGGTTTCTCTGTGAAAACTAAAATTTTCATTTTTCTGATTACGTGTTTGATTATTTATCTGACTATGGGTCGGAGTATTAGTGTTTACGTTCAAATTCTTTCATGCAAGCCACCAAAGCCTCTACGCTCTCTTTGGGAAGCGCGTTGTAGAGAGAAGCGCGGAAGCCACCGACGCTGCGGTGTCCTTTGATACCCACCATGCCTTGTGCGGAAGCGAAATCAAAGAATTCTTTCTCCAACTCAGCATATTCAGGATTCATTACGAAGCAAACGTTCATGATTGAACGATCCTCTGTAGCAACGGTGCCTTTGAAAAGTTTGTTGCGGTCAATCTCATCGTAAAGGATGGCTGCTTTTTCAAGATCGCGGCGTTCCATCTCTTTGATACCACCTTGCTCTTTGTAGTAACGAAGAGTCATCAATGCGGAGTAGATGGGAAGTACCGGAGGAGTATTGAACATTGAACCCTTTTTAATGTGGGTGCGGTAGTCAATCATAGTCGGGATTTGACGGGATACCTTACCGAGAGCATCCTCTTTAACGATTACGAAAGTCACACCGGCGGGAGCGAGGTTCTTTTGCGCGCCACCGAAGATGAGAGAATATTTGGAAACATCTACAGGACGAGAGAAGATATCGGAGCTCATATCGGCAACCACGGGAATAGGGCTGTCGAAATCCTTACGAATCTCAGTACCATAGATGGTGTTGTTGCTTGTGAAGTGGAAGTAATCAGCGTCCGCGGGGATTACAAAATCTTTCGGGATGTAGTTGTAGTTGGAAGCCTCTGAAGAGCCAACGATTTCAACTTCGCCAAACAATTTAGCCTCTTTAGCTGCTTTGTGAGCCCACGTGCCTGTGTCGAGGTAAGCGGCTTTCTTTTCGAGCATATTGAAAGGCACCATATAGAATTGGGTGCTTGCGCCACCACCAAGGAACAATACATGGTATCCCTCGGGGATTTCAAGAAGCTCTTTGAACAATTTGTCGGTTTCATCCATCACAGCTTGGAATTCTTTGCTGCGGTGGGAAACTTCGAGTATTGACAAGCCGGTGTTAGCAAAGTCTAAGATAGCATCGGCTGTGCTCTTAATTGTGTAGGGCGACAAAATACATGGCCCAGCATAGAAATTGTGCTTTTTCATGATAAAACGTGAGTCTTTATTTGGTTTTGTTTTTGTTTTTAGTTTTTTGTTTTAAGTTGGGCAAAGGTATATATAATATTCATATTTACCAAATTTTCGCAGTAAATTTTGGAATTATTTGTTCCCGTGCTTCAAAAAGTCAAGATGCTGCTGCATCTTTTGCTCCCCGGCATTATTCCCCGGCATCCAAAAGCGCCGTCCCACCATGGCATCCGGAAGATATTGCTGATCAACGTAATCATTAGAATAGTCGTGTGCATACTTATATTCCGCACCATATCCTAATTGCTTCATGAGTCCTGTTGGGGCGTTGCGCAAATGCAACGGCACCGGCAGATTTCCACTTTGGTGAATCTCTTCCAAAGCGGAGTTTATTGCCATATAGGCAGTGTTGCTCTTCGGCGACGTAGCAAGATAAATAGCACATTCGGAAAGGATAATCCTCCCCTCGGGCCATCCTATCTTCTGAAGAGCGTCAAAAGTGGCGTTGGCAAGAAGAAGAGCGTTAGGGTTCGCCAAGCCGATATCCTCCGCGGCGAGAATCACCAGCCTCCGCGCTATGAACGCCGGATCCTCACCCCCTGCGACCATGCGCCCAAGCCAATACACAGCCGCATCGGGATCACTACCGCGCACAGACTTAATAAAAGCGGAGATTATGTCATAGTGCATCTCTCCATTGCGGTCGTACGCCGCCGGATTCTCCTGCAATAGTCGGGTAGTGGTGTCGTCATCAATCACCACTGTCTCGCCTTTGGACGTGGATTGTTCTATCAAATCTATGATATTCAACAATTTACGAGCATCGCCACCGGAGTATCTGAATAAAGCGTTTGTGGATTTCACCTCCACTGTCCGTTTGCTAAGTATTTCATCCTTAGCCAAAGCCCTGTCGAGAAGTGTTTGTAAATCCTTTTTTCCCAAAGATTTAAGTGTATATACCTGACTACGCGACAACAAAGGGCGTATCACTTCAAACGATGGATTCTCCGTGGTTGCGCCTATCAGTGTCAACACCCCGCGTTCCACAGCTCCGAGCAATGAATCCTGCTGAGCTTTATTAAATCGGTGTATCTCATCAATGAATAGAATTGGGCGAGACGCTTGGTTGAAAAGCGAAGCGCTCTCCTTGGCACACATGTCAATAACCTCCCTCACATCCTTCACTCCGGCGGTCACGGCACTCAATGTGTGAAACGGAGCATCAGTGAGAACAGCGATGAGCTGCGCCAATGTGGTTTTACCCACTCCAGGAGGTCCCCAAAGGATAAAGGATGATATGCGTCCGGACTCAATCATCCTACGCACCACAGCACCCTCACCGACAAGGTGTTGCTGACCGATGTAGTCATCAAGCGTTTGCGGACGCATCCGCTCCGCCAAAGGTATATTGTTCATCGTTCCAGAAGTATTCTTTTTATTTCTTCAATATTTATGTCAGAGATATGGTCGACAATGATTTCCGCCTCCTCCGCGATTCTCCCACGACCTAATGTACCGCTGAATCCTATCACGTCCGACCCGGCACTCTTTCCCGCTTTCAAACCTTGGATAGAATCCTCACATACCACACATCTTTTATTAGGGAGTCCAAGCATTTTGGCAGCTAACAAATAACCCTCGGGATCCGGCTTTGATCGCGTGATCATATTCGCGTCAATGACGACATCCACAGACTCTTTCAACTCAGGGTGCTGTGTCCAAAGTTGCGCCATCTTCCTCGAATCGCTGCTGGTGACAATGGCTATCTTTATGTCAGCGGCACGAAGGGCACGAAGAAACTCCAAAGCACCGTCGCAATAATCAAACCTCATCATGCTCTGCATGGAGTGAAGTTTTAGGCTTATTTCCTCATGCTTATCCTTGGGAAAATAACGATTTAAAATATCCGGAAGGGTAGTACCCTTTATAACCTGTGCGAAGTGCTCCACATTGGTGGGATATTCTACATCAATAGCCTCCCAAATTTTAGTATATTCTTTTTCGCTGTCTATCAAGACCCCGTCGAGGTCAAACAGAAATCCTACATTCTCTTTCCCTATATTCTCTTTCATGTTGCAAAGTTAAATTTTTTTTTGCTATCTTTGCGCTTATGATAAAGGAATTAAGTTTGAGAGTGGCTCCGCGAGTGGCAGCCAACGATGAATTACTGCTTGATGAAATAGCTGCGGAATTAGACATAGTTCCCTCTACTATAAGCGAATGGCGCATTTTGAGCCGTTCCATTGACGCACGCCAAAAAAGAATAATGATTAATCTCAAGGTGATGCTGGCTCTTGATGGCGACAAATTGCCCACAAGAGCGAAATTAGTGGAGTTCCGCCACGTTTCGAATGATTCTCCCGTTGCAATCATAGTGGGAGCCGGTCCCGCCGGGTTATTCGCCGGACTACGCGCCCTGGAATTAGGTATAAAACCGATACTCCTGGAGCGCGGCAAGGATGTGGATAGCCGACGTGTGGATTTGGCGAACATCTCCCGTAACGATGAAGTTAATCCGGAATCAAACTATTGTTTCGGTGAAGGTGGCGCCGGCGCATATAGCGACGGCAAGCTATACACACGCAGCAAAAAAAGGGGGCCGGTGGATGAGATTTTATCGCTCCTTTATCAACATGGCGCAAATGAGAATGTGCTTATTGACGCTCATCCGCACATAGGCACCGACAAGCTTCCCGAGATAATAAAAAATATCAGAAACACCATAATTAAATATGGTGGAGAGGTACACTTCTCCACCAGAGTGGACTATCTGCTAATAGAAAAAGACAAAGCAATTGGGGTGAAATGCAACAATGGAGAAGAATACCATGGACCGGTAGTACTCGCCAGCGGACATAGTGCCCGTGATTTGTACCGTCAACTGCACTCACAGGGGGTAGAGATAGAGGCCAAGGGTATAGCTGTAGGTGTCCGTTTGGAACATCCACAAGAGTTGATTGACAAAATTCAATATCATAATCCAAAAGGTCGCGGTCAATGGCTACCCCCGGCGGAATATAATTTCGTGGCACAAGTGGATGGAAGGGGTGTTTACTCTTTCTGTATGTGCCCCGGCGGTGTGATAGTGCCGTCCCCCACCGGTCCGAAACAATCCGTGGTCAATGGGATGTCATCGTCATCCAGGAACTCAAGATGGGCCAATTCAGGCATGGTAGTGGAGGTGCATCCGGAGGATTTCCCCGAATATGAGAGCTACGGGCCTCTGTGTATGCTCGCACTACAAGAATCCATGGAGGGGAATTTCTATGCGGCATCAGGGAATTCCCTCAATGTTCCCGGACAACGGATGTACGACTTTGTGAAAGGGAAGATATCCGTGGATTTGCCACAATCATCCTACGCACCCGGTGTACATCCTGCGCCTGTGCATTTTCTGTTGCCGGAATTTGTCAGCAAACGACTGCGCAAGGGGTTTGAAATATTTGGCAAGCGCGCCAAAGGATTTTTGACTAACGAAGCGGCTGTCGTTGGATTGGAGTCGCGTACTTCAAGTCCTGTAAGGATTCCAAGAGATAAAGAGACTTTGTGTCACGTAAGGATAGTTGACCTATACCCGGCGGGGGAGGGCGCCGGATATGCCGGAGGAATAGTCTCCGCCGCCATTGACGGCCGCCGCTGTATAGACGCATTAAACAATAAATTGCATAATCATGATTCTTAATATAGAAACATCAGAAACCACATGCTCTGTGGCATTGACTCACGAAGGTAATCTCATGTACCAACTAATAGAGTCGGAGCCAATGCAGCACGCCGTGAAATTAGCACCCTTTATTGACAAGGTGATGGGGGAGCTACATCGATGCGGCGAAAAATTGGAGGCGGTGGCGGTAAGCGCCGGTCCCGGAAGCTACACAGGATTGAGAATAGGTCTTTCCACCGCTAAAGGGATATGCATGGGATTGGACATTCCTCTTATAGGGGTGTCAACACTTGAGGCATGGGCTGTAAAAGCCATGTTCTCCTCCATGGCATGGGAGGGGGACGAGATACTGGTGCCGATGATGGACGCACGCAGAATGGAGGTTTACACCGCTGGATACGACTTCGCGCTTAATCCCGTGATGCCACCGCAACCATTGATTCTTGACACCGACTCATATAAAAATCTGCCCGCAGACAAAAATATATACATCTTCGGTTCCGGAGCGGCTAAGACAAAGAGTGCCCACGAAGCCGGAGAAGTTGTATGTAGGGAGAATGTACACTTCTTAAACCTATCGCCGCTGACAGCCGCCGACATGATGGCATTGTCGGAAAAAGCTTTTAGGAATGGTGACTTTATTGATTTGGCATACTCCATACCTCAATATTTGAAAGAATTTCAAGCCACTACTCCGAAAAATCTTTTTGCGAAATAGATAGTGACTCCGAAAAATGTGACCCGAAAAAAATAACTCGGAAAATAATCCTAATTTTTTTGCTAACTTTGCAAGATGAAATATAATACTCAAGAAGAAAAACTGAAATTGCCCGAATACGGGAGAAATATACAGCAGATGGTAGACACATGCGTGCGCATTGAAGACCGAGAGGAACGCAACGCCTGTGCCTATACTATTGCATCTATTATGAGTCGTCTGTTCCTCGAGTTTGCTCAAGAGGAGGGAAATTATAATCCTGAAATTGACCACAAAATCTGGGACTTAATAAATATAATGTCTGATTTCAAGTTGGACGTGGATTTCCCGTTTGAGGTAATTACCGAAGAGAGTGCCAAACTCAATCCGGAGAGAATTGAATATTCCGTCGCACCCATCCACATGCGCCACTACGGAAAGAACATACAAAATATGGTTAAGGAAGTTTCCTTAATGCCCGATGGTCCGGAGAAGGATGACTGCATACGCAAGGTGGCTTACCACATGAAGAAACTTCTCTTCCTTCACAACAAGGAGGGTGTGGATGACTCCATCGTGATCCGCGATTTGGCATTATTTTCCGAGGGACGTATTCAATTGGATCCGCAGAACTTCCATCTCAGAGATTTTGTGGAGACAGAGGTTCAGCCCACTGCCACCGTGGCTAAAACTACAGGGAAGAAAAAGAAAAAGAAGAAATAAAAGCGAAGATTTATTATGAGTAGCTTTATTGTAGAGGGTGGTCGGAAACTATCCGGAGTAATTACGCCGCAAGGTGCCAAGAATGAGGGCCTTGAGGTGATTTGCGCCACACTCTTAACTTCTGACCCTGTGGTGATATCCAATGTTCCTGATATCCTTGATATTAGGAATCTTATATTGTTGCTTGAGAAGATGGGCGTGAAAGTGGATCGTTTGGACGAACATTCATACCGTTTTCAAGCGGACAATGTGGATATCGAATATCTACACACCAATGATTTTAAGAATCGCGCGCAGTCACTTAGGGGATCCGTCATGATAATAGGACCACTTTTGGCACGCTTCGGCTCCGCCATGCTGCCCAAACCCGGCGGAGACAAAATCGGCAGACGCAGATTGGACACACACTTCCTTGGACTGCAAAAATTGGGTGCGGAGTTCAAATATGTGTTTGAAAAATCATACTACGAGATAAAAGCTCCCAACGGACTCAATGGCACATATATACTTTTGGATGAAGCGTCAGTGACGGGAACCGCCAACTTAGTGATGGCGGCAGTGATGGCTGAGGGTGAGACAACGATTTATAATGCGGCGTGCGAACCCTACGTACAACAGCTATGCCGTATGCTGGTGTCGATGGGGGCCAAAATCGACGGTCTTGCATCGAACCTTCTGCGTATCACCGGAGTTAAGGAACTTCACGGAGCGAACCATAGGTTGCTCCCGGATATGATAGAAGTCGGCAGCTTCATAGGCATGGCGGCTATGACAGGATCCGAAATACGTCTTAAGGATGTGTCTGTGAAGGATTTGGGCATAATGCCCGATGCTTTCAGCCGCTTAGGAGTACATCTCCAGATTGACGGAGACGATGTGATTGTGGAGGGACGCGACCATTATGAGATAGAGACATTTATCGATGGATCAATCATGACGTTCGCAGATGCCACATGGCCGGGACTTTCACCGGATTTATTGAGTATATTCCTTGTGGTGGCTACACAGGCGGGAGGCAGCGTACTCATTCACCAAAAAATGTTTGAGAGCCGCTTGTTCTTTGTTGACAAACTCATAGATATGGGCGCGAGAATAATCCTATGCGACCCCCATAGGGCGGCGGTGATAGGCTCCGGTAAGCTCCATTCATTGCACGCCACCAACATGATTTCGCCAGACATACGCGCCGGCGTGGCGATGCTCATAGCGGCAATGGCTGCAAAAGGGGTAAGCAAGATTCAAAACATCAACCAAATTGACAGAGGCTACGAGAGGATAGACCAACGTCTTAACGCACTCGGAGCCAACATCAAACGTGTGGAAGATTAGTAATATTTCATTATTATGAGTTCCCTCGTGAAAAAAGATTCTGAGAAAAAATGATTCTGACAGAGGATTTAGAAAATATTGGCAAGTTCCAGAAAACCCATGCGTTGCGCGGCGAACTTAACGCACTATTGGATCTGGATGAAGACTTCTTCGATGAGAATAAATGTATTATTCTCGACATGGAGGGAGTCAATGTGCCATTCTTTGTGGAGAGCGTCCGTCAGAAAGGGAAGGACGCCTTCCTTGTGAAAATTCAGAACGTGGATTCCGAGCAGCACGCAAAACGTTTCGTCAATAAAGATATATTTGTGGAGAAGAGCGCGTTGCGAGGATATTCCGAGGATTTCGATGATGAGGAGGGAATGTTCAGTTCCGACTTCGAAGGATTTAAAATCATAGACATATCCTTCGGAGAAATAGGAGTGATTGAGAATGTGGATTTGTCCACCGACAACATATTATTTGAAGTAGTGAACGGTGAGGAAGAGATTCTCATACCCGTGGCTGAAGAATATATCGTGGAGATGGACATTGATGATAAGATTCTTAAGGTGGATTTGCCTCAAGGATTATTAGAGTTGAATAAAAAATAAGAGAACAATGAGTCAGGAACCTATTTATGAAGAGGATGACGCCATACGAGTAATTCGTGAGACGTTGTCAAAAGAGATAAATGATAAGTTTGCAGACGACGACATCATGGAAGTGGTGGACTCCATATGGGACTATTATGAGGATAATGGACTTTTGTCGCTGGATGATATCAATGACGAAGATGATGAAATTGATATTAACGCAATGGCAAAGGAAATATTCAAGACATTACACAAGAATGGTCCCAAGGGGATAACCATAGAGGATATAAGTCTTATAATAAAGGGGGAACAAGCGTATGAAGAGGGCTTGGCATCTATTTAGTAGTATAGCAATGGCATTTCTTCTGCTGTCGCCATGTTTCTTATCGGCACAGCAAAAGACACAGACAACCTCCGCCTCGACATCCGTATCATCATTGAATTTGGATGATATGGACAAATACGGTTTGCTCGCCGCCAATCCATTAGGCAAGACTTCGGAACTTATAAAGAAATTCCAGCTTAAAGAGGGGACACTGCTACTCAATAATCTATCCGCGGCGAAACATCCGGAAGTGAATGTGGAAAAAATGCGCAATGGAGAGGTGTTGGTGGTGACTATCCCCGCAGATGACTTGTTTATGCCAAACGATACAGTTCTGAGTAGTGGCGCATCGTCTGTGCTCACCATCTTTAAACGTTATCTCAAAGACCCCGATATGTATTGGGTGGTGCTTGATATGCACACCGACAACACCGGATCAGAGGTATACACCGACAATCTGTCGCTCCAACGCGTTAATGCGGTCTTTGATTGGTTTGATGACCAGGATTGCGAAACGCGCTATCTATTTCCCACAGCCAGCGGAGCCGCCGAGCCATTGGCGGGTAATAATAACGAGTCCATGGCTCAACGAAGACAAAACCGTCGACTTGAGATACTGCTGATTCCCGGTCTGAAGATGGTGGAGGAGGCAAAAAAAGGTAGAATCGCTTTTTAGGAACTGGAAGAATGAAGGGAATTGTTCTTGCGGGAGGATCCGGTACACGTTTATATCCGATAACCAAAGGCGTAAGCAAACAGCTGCTCCCGATCTACGATAAGCCGATGGTGTATTACCCGATATCCACATTGATGATGGCGGGCATACGGGAGATATTGTTAATCTCCACACCCTCGGATTTGCCGGGATTCCGTCGTCTCTTAGGCGACGGTTCTGATTTTGGCGTGAAACTAAGCTATGCCGAACAGCCCAGCCCCGACGGATTGGCACAGGCATTCATCATAGGCAAGAATTTCATCGGTGACGATGCCGCCTGTTTAGTGTTAGGCGACAACATCTTCCATGGAGCCGGATTCAAGCCTTTATTGGAGAAAGCTGTAAACGCCGCACAAAATGAAAACAGGGCAACGGTGTTCGGCTATTGGGTTGATGATCCCCAACGCTACGGAGTGGCTGAATTTGATGATAAGGGTAATTGCCTATCCATTGAGGAAAAGCCTTCGAATCCTAAATCGAACTACGCCGTAGTAGGGCTGTACTTCTATCCTAATGATGTGGTGAAGGTCGCCCACGATGTGAAACCCTCGGCACGCGGCGAATTGGAAATAACCAGCGTAAATCAGTTTTATCTGAATGAACAGCGCTTAGGTGTCCAGATTCTGGAACGGGGATTCGCATGGCTTGACACCGGCACCCACGACTCTCTCGCCGAAGCCTCGATTTATGTGGAAGTGCTGGAAAAACGACAGGGACTAAAAATCGCCTGCCTCGAAGGCATGGCTTATTCGAATGGATGGATTTCCGCCAACGATTTACGCCGTATCGCCCAGCCAATGGCTAAAAACGGATATGGACAGTATTTGCTGAAATTGGCGGAATGTAAATGACAATATAGTATGAAGGTTGAAAAAACTGATATAGATGGCGTGGTGGTGATTACACCACATGTGTTTGAGGATTCTCGAGGATATTTCTTTGAGAGCTTCTCGGAGCGTGTCTTCCATGAGGCAGTGGATCCGGATGTGCATTTTGTGCAGGACAACCAAAGCCGTTCCACTCACGGAGTGGTGCGTGGTTTGCATTTTCAAAAGCCTCCATACGCTCAAGCAAAGTTGGTGAGAGTATTCGATGGTGAGGTGCTTGACGTGGCAGTGGACCTTCGTCAAGGATCCCCCACATACGGCAAATATGTGTCTATACTCTTATCATCTGAAAACCGGAAGCAACTATATATACCCAAGGGATTCGCCCATGGTTTTTCTGTACTCTCGGATTACGCTGTGTTTGAATACAAATGCGACAACTTCTATGCACCGACCGCGGAGGCTGGATTGGCGTGGGATGATGAGACACTCAATATTGACTGGCATCTTGACAGCAATGGCATAATTCTCTCCGACAAAGACAAGCGCCATCCATCACTCAAAGAGTTGCAACCTATTTTTAATATAAAAGGGGAGTCATTGAAAGAATGAACATATTAGTCACCGGAGCAAACGGACAATTGGGACGCTCACTACGACGCAAGTCAGTAGCATCCAGACATAAATTCATATTCACAGACATCGTTGAACTCGACATCACCAACCTCAAGGAGATTGAGGAAATGGTCGAGAAAGAGGATATCGGAGCTATAGTGAATTGCGCTGCATACACAAACGTTGAAAAAGCTGAAGATGACGCGGAAAAGGCACATTTACTCAATGCGGTGGCACCATGTTTTCTTGCGGATGTGATGAAGCGCAGAAACGGCTTGTTGCTGCATATATCCAGCGACTACGTATTTGGAGGAAATGCCGGAAACACGCCAAGAACAGAGACGGAACCGGAAAACCCCACAGGAGTGTATGGTCTTACCAAATTGCAAGGGGAGAAAGGGATAATAGATTTTGACATGGACTATGTGGTAATACGCACCGCATGGCTATATAGCGAATATGGCAACAACTTCGTGAAGACAATGATTAATCTCATGTCGCAGCGGGATAGCATTAAAGTGGTCTACGACCAAGTAGGCACTCCGACATACGCCGGAGACTTAGCCAACGCCATACTCACCATCCTCTCGCACGACATTTCATACATACGGGAGAATAAAGGTGTGTACCATTTTTCCAACGAAGGTGTGGCTTCGTGGTATGATTTCGCCGTAGAAATTAAAAACAACACCAATAGTGCTTGCGAAGTAAAACCATGCCTAAGTTCCGAGTTCCCATCCAAGGTATATCGTCCACCGTTCTCCGTGCTCAACAAAGCAAAGATAAAGGAGATTTTTAATGTGACGATACCATATTGGAAAGATTCTTTGAGTAAATGTATGGCACAACTATTGTAATACATTCAAGTATCACAGTTTTATATCAAGTCTCATACGGATTTATATATGACAGTGAAAATCCATTACGTAAGGTGTTATACTATTTGTAGGATATCATGCCGTTAGTAAGGTGTTATATTATTATTGGAAAATAAATGATTAGAGATATAGATTCATATAGACATCGAATAATTGTCACCGGAGGTGCCGGTTTCATCGGATGCCACGTGGTGAAACGTATGGTGAAGAATTATCCCGATTACTTAATTGTAAATGTGGATAAGCTCACGTATGCCGGGAATTTAGAGAACCTCAAGGATGTGGACCGGGAGCCTAACTACCGATTTGAGAGAGCTGATATCTGCGATTTCGACAGAATGAAAAAACTCTTCACAGAATATCATGTGGATGGAGTGATTCACTTAGCCGCCGAAAGCCATGTGGACCGCTCAATTCGTGACCCTTTCATATTTGCTAAAACAAATGTGTTCGGCACACTCTCCTTGCTGCAAGCCGCTAAGGAATGTTGGGAAGTTTCCGGATATGAGGGGAAACGTTTCTACCATATATCCACGGATGAAGTTTATGGGGCACTACAATTCGATGGAACTTTGTTCACAGAAGCGACCAAATATGCCCCCCATTCCCCATATAGTGCGTCGAAGGCCTCAAGTGACCACTTTGTCAGGGCTTTTCACGACACATACGGGATGCCGACCATCGTGACTAATTGTTCCAACAATTACGGGCCTAATCAATTCCCCGAAAAATTGATACCCTTATTTCTCAACAATATAAGGTGTGGAAAACCGCTTCCTGTGTATGGTAAAGGAGAGAATGTAAGGGATTGGCTATATGTAGAGGATCATGCCCGTGCCATTGACCTGATTTTCCACAAGGGTAAAGTTGGCGACACCTACAACATAGGGGGATTCAACGAATGGCGCAACATAGATTTGATACACACATTGGTGAAAGTCGCCGACAGATTGCTGGGCAATCCGGAGGGTACAAGTGAAAGATTAATCACATACGTGAAGGACCGCGCCGGACATGATTTACGTTATGCCATCGACTCCACCAAATTGAAACAAGAACTTGGATGGGAACCATCCCTTCAGTTTGAGGAGGGATTGGAAAAAACCATCAGATGGTATTTAGACAACCAGGATTGGGTGCAACGCATCACATCCGGAGATTATGTAAACTATTATAAACAAATGTATGGCGAAGGATAACGAAGAGGAGGATATTGACACCACTTACGTAGACAGCACTGAGAATGAGGGCACACCCTCGGCATGGGCGTTGTGGGGACGTGTGTGGCTCACACCCAAAGAGGCGTGGAGGATTATGCGCAAATCGGAATTGAAACCCGGCAAGTTGGCATCCTCATGCTTCTATCCCCTTATCGCCATAGCCGCCGCCTCAGCATTCGCCCAGTTGGTGTACGACATAGATGCCGATGCTAAATTCAGCAATGTATTGCAGGAAGCCATCATCGTCTACGTGGCATTTTTTATGAGCTACTTCGCATACTTTCCTATCACTCGTTTGTTTATGAGTAAAGAGTGTACCGCGAAGTTCAACACTGACTTTGGGAAATGCTATGTGATGACACTACTCTCAACTTTGGCGGTGTTCTACACAATATGGCAATGGCTCCCATTCATAGAGGTCGTGTTGGCATTCCTGCCGGCATACACCATATATATGTCGTATCAGGGGATAGAGTTCCTCCGCATACCAAAAGGGAAAACAGCCACGGTATGGACAATATCCTTTTTATGTATCATAGCCCTTCCGCTATGGCTTTATAAAATTCTCAAATTTATAATGCCCTTAACGTAGGAGATTATAGAATAGAACAAGATGAAACCATCTCAAGTAAATATAAAGAACAGACGCGCCACATTCGATTACGAAATTGGCGAGACATTCACCGCGGGACTTGTGCTCACCGGTACGGAGATAAAATCCATACGTGAAGGGAAAGCCGGTCTCGCCGACACATACGTGTTGCTCTCCGGAGGTGAAGCATGGGTGAAAGGTATGTACGTGGCTGAGTATTTCTATGGTTCATACAACAACCATAGCTCCCGACGCGACAGAAAACTGCTACTCACACACAAAGAGTTGAAAAAACTTGAAAAAGCACAAGAGAATCCCGGGTTCACAATTGTGCCGCTAAAACTCTTCATTTCCGAAAAGGGATATGCCAAACTGGTGATAGGCGTGGGTAGGGGTAAAAAGGCTTACGACAAACGCCAAAGCATAAAAGAACGAGAAGACAAACGACAGATGGACAGAATGTTCAAGTCGTAAATCATTACTTCCCAAAGGCAGCCATACTTGCATGGCTGCAACTAAAAACAGAATATTATTAATCCAAGATAATCGATGGAACCAATAAAACATGAATGCGGCATCGTAATGCTCCGCCTATTAAAGCCATTATCGTACTACAAAGAGAAATATGGCACAGACCTTTATGGACTCAATAAGCTCTATCTGATGATGGAGAAAGAACATAATAGAGGTCAAGAGGGAGCTGGTATAGGATGCGTTAAAATGGACGCGCTTCCCGGTAGAGAATATATCTTCCGCGAACGTGCTGAGGGTTCGGATGCCATCCACAAAGTTTTTGAGCAAGTACATAATCAGATTTCCGGCTGGAAAAAGGAGGAACCGCACGCCCCCACACCGCCATTCATCGGAGAGGTGTATATGGGTCACTTAAGATACAGTACCACAGGGAGGAGTGGCATCTCCAACGTACACCCGTTCATGAGAAGAAACAACTGGTGCGCACGTAATATGTTGCTATGCGGCAACTTCAACCTCACCAACGTGGATGAAATATTCAATTCCATTGTCGCACTCGGACAGCATCCACGCTATTACGCCGATGGCTTCATTTTATTGGAACAATTAGGACATGCCCTCGACAGAGAGAACGAACGAATGTATAAAATACATTATGCCAACGGATTGACAGGATTGGATCTCTCCACGGCGATATCACGTGACATCGACATATCCAACGTTTTGCATAGATGCGCACCGTCATGGGATGGCGGATACGTAATGTGCGGCATCGCCGGCAATGGCGATATGTGGACAATGCGCGACCCATCCGGTATACGTCCGGCATTCTATTACTGCAACGATGAAGTGATAGTGGTGGCGAGCGAACGTCCGGTGATACAGACAGCGTTCAATCTGGAACAAGATGACGTGAAAGAGCTTATGCCCGGCTCAGCGATTGTCGTTGACAGAAATGCGACATACAAAATTGATCAGATATTACGTCCCAAAGATAACGCCAGATGCTCGTTTGAGAGAATCTACTTCTCCCGCGGTAATGACGGCGACATATATCATGAACGTAAAGCTCTTGGAGCACTTCTTGTGGACGATGTGTGCAAAGCGGTGGATAACGATATAGACCACACCGTACTCTCTTTCATTCCCAACACCGCCGAAGTGGCATATATGGGAATGGCGGAGGAATTTGGCAGACGTATCGCACAAGAAAAGTTCGAAATGGCAAAGAGAATCACTGCCGGAGATAAATTCAGCGCAGAGGAGATAGAGAAGGTTATGCTTCGTAAAGTGCGTAATGAGAAAATCGCATGGAAAGATATTAAGTTGCGTACGTTCATCGCTCAAGGCGACACCCGTAATGACCTTGCCGCACACGTGTATGATATCACCTACGGATCCATCACTCCCGGAGTGGATAATCTTGTAGTTATCGACGATAGCATTGTACGCGGCACCACACTGCGTCAATCCATCATAAAGATTCTCGACAGACTTCATCCCCACAAGATTGTGATTGTTTCAAGTTCCCCCCAGGTGAGATACCCCGACTGCTACGGAATTGATATGTCGCGCCTCGGTGAGTTCATAGCGTTTAGAGCAGCTATGGAGCTTCTCAAGGATAAAGGGATGCTCAGCGTTGCCAAAGATGTTTATGACAAGTGCGTGGCATCTCAAAATCTGCCGAAAGAGCAGCAAGAGAACCATGTCAAAGCTATTTACGCACCTTTCACCGATGAAGAGGTAAGCTCCAAAATAGCGGAGATGCTCACACCTGAGGATGTGAATGCCGAAGTGAAAATCGTTTATCAAAGCGTGGAGAATATGCACAAAGCTATTCCTAACAATCCCGGTGATTGGTATTTCAGCGGCGATTATCCCACAGCCGGCGGCAACAAACTTGTGAATAAAGCATTTATCAACTATTACGAGGGACATCCCGATTCAAGGGTTGACTAAATACGTAGAATGCGTAAAATAGAACTTTTAGCACCGGCGCACAATGTGGAGGTGGGCATGGCTGCCATAAGTCATGGAGCCGATGCCGTATACATAGGAGCATCCTCCCATGGCGCGCGCCAGGCTGCGGCAAACAGTGTGGACGAAATCCGTAAGTTGGCGGATTTCGCCCACATATACCGCGCAAGGGTGTATGTCACCGTCAACACTTTGGTGTATGACAATGAACTCCCAAAGGTGGAGTCACTGATTTGGGATTTATACCATGCCGGTGTTGATGCTATCCTTGTACAGGATATGGGGCTGCTGCGGCTAAACCTCCCTCCGATAGAACTGCACGCAAGCACTCAGTGTGACATACGCACACCGGAGAAAGCACGCTTTCTTGAGCAAGTGGGATTCTCCCAAGTTGTATTAGCACGCGAACTGACGATAGATGAGATTAAATCTATATGTGAGTCAGTCTCTGTACCCGTAGAGACATTCGTACACGGGGCTTTGTGCGTGTCATACTCCGGCAGATGCAATGCCAGTCAATATTGTTTGAACAGGAGCGCAAACCGTGGGGAGTGCGCACAAATGTGTCGACTTCCTTATAACCTTGTCGATGTGGAAGGTAGAGTAGTTGTTAGGAATAAGCACCTACTGTCATTGCACGACTACAATGCAGAAAATTCCATAGAAGACCTGCTGGAAGCCGGAGCGTCATCACTTAAAATAGAGGGTAGGCTCAAGGATGCGGAGTACGTAAAAAACATCGTGTCCAACTTCAGTGACAAACTTGACGCTATAATATCCAAGTATCCCGACAGATACCAAAGAGCCTCGTTGGGACGTAGAGAAATTGAGTTCAATCCGAATCCATATAAAAGTTTCAACCGTGGTTTCACCGAGTACTTTCTCCACGAACGCAGACCAAACAACTTGGCGTCTATCAACACTCCAAAATCTTTGGGTGAACCATTGCATTACATATCAGACTTGAACAATGGCGACGGCATAGCATTCTTCGATAATAGAGGGAACTATATCGGAGTGAGAGTGAACAGCATAGTCAACGGATCCATACGGACATTCGGCAACGTAAGAATACCCGCCAACGCCAGACTATATCGTACCTCCGACAGAGTTTTTGATGAAACATTGAAGAAGTCCTCACCAAAACGCCGACTATGGATAGATGTGGAGATCAATGACAAAATGGTGACATCGATAGATGAGCGTGGAGTGAGAGTGTCTGTCGCAATGGAAGCACAACCACAAGAAGGGGTGAAAAACGCCGATAAAGTGAGGAATATATTCGGCAAGTTGGGAAACACCCATTATTACTTGCGCAATTTTTCCGACACATTAGCGGAAGACATATACCTGCCACCCTCACAACTGACAGAACTCCGCCGAAGACTAACTTCACTACTGGACTCAGCGGCACGTGCCACATACACATACGCACGCAGGAGAAAAGAGGACTTTTCCGTATCTTACCCTATCAAAGAATTGTATTTTGCTGACAATGTGGCGAATAAGCTGTCGGAGCGATTTTATGAATCACATGGAGCGGCTGTAAGGCAAAAGGCCATGGAGGTGAAATGTGAAAAAAGGACCGACATGGTTTTGATGACATGCCGATATTGTTTGCTCAGAGAATTAGGGAGTTGCATGAAGCAAGGAAAACCTAAGTTTAAGCTCCCCTTAGCATTGGAATCCGGACAATTTAAGTTTAACTTAAGGTTTAACTGCGACCGATGTGAGATGCTTGTTTGTTCATAACTTTTTTCAAAAAAATTGATTATCATAGAAACTATTGTTAATCAAACATATTGAAATTAGGAATCTCCCTAAAAAGGTTTTTCAGAAAATTTTACCCTCTTGAATTTTCCACGAGGAAGCATTAACTTTGTAACCACTTTAAGGAAATTACGCTTGAAGATAATAAAGTAAATTGAAACGATTGGTACTACATATTGAATTTTTGCTTAAATACCACGATTGTGTTATTTTGCCGCGTTTGGGGGCATTGATAGCCTCTGAATGTGCTGCCACATTCAGTGATATGTGGGGTTCAATACAAGCGCCTGTAAGAGAAATTTACTTCAATTCATCAATTGTACACAACGATGGTCTATTAGCCCATTCTGTGGCACGTCGTGAGCAAATCACTTACGAGGAGGCATGCCGATTGGTTGATAAGGATATTGAGGAGATGAAAGTGCGACTTGCCGAAGATGGCGAGGTTCGTATCGGACGCATCGGACTGCTACGCAAATCCGATGACGGCAGACTTGTGTACAAACCTCTATTCACTCCCGAAAAAAGGGCTGCAAGGCTCGGACTCGCTCCGGTGTCTCTTCCCCAACTTGCGGAAACTGCCAAGGTCGCTTCGGCAGCTGAGAACAGAGGAGTGGAACTTGAGGATGCGGAGTTTAAGAAAGAGGTAAGCCGTAGAAATCTGTATATGGTTTCTAAACGAGCCATGAAAGTGGCGGCGGCACTGCTCATTCTTATATGCGGAGCACTCTCCTTTGTGATACCTTCTAAATCGGAAATAAACGTAAAACGCGATTATGCGTCTATGTTGCCGATTATGACGGAGCTGAATGGTGGAAAGCAATCCGTAATCACTCCAGACATTGTTGAGGTGAACACCGAAGAGGACACCTACAATTTGATAGTGGCATCCTTGCATTCCACAAAAGATGCGGAATTGTTCGTCTCACAACATTCCGAGTGCGGATATGACCTTCAAATTATGGAGGAATCCAAATACATCAGAGTAGTAGCGTGCAAAGCGAGCAATGCAGATGATTTATTGAAGGTTATGCACGAAGCAATATTTGCCAAGGAGTTCCCTGGATCATGGATAATGAAACTTCAATAGGGGACAAAAAGACAAATTTGTAAAATTTTTGACAAAAAGTTTGCGAGTTTCAAAAAAAATGTCTAACTTTGCACTCGCAAAACGGAAATGAGAACAATGAAATACTAAAAGCAAGCATTCTGCGAAAATAGCTCAGTTGGTAGAGCACAACCTTGCCAAGGTTGGGGTCGCGGGT
>CAYQMV010000009.1:37003-43636 GCA_964418705.1 uncultured Sangeribacter sp. | reverse complement strand
TGTGATTCTCTGAAATTATTCTATCATTGGAAACAGAAGCTCTATGCTTATGGCATATACTTGCAATAAAATTTTGTTCACCAAATATTTCATCGCAAAGTTTAATAAGATTTGCTTCTTCATCATCGCCAATTGAAATGAAAATTGCGCCATCGTCCTTAAGTAAGTCGCGAGCAACTTTCAAACGAGGATATACCATATTAAGCCAATTGGAGTGAAAGCGACCTTCGCTCTCTCCGTTAGCCTTAGGATTAAATGTGAGGTTGCCATCTTCATCACGCACTTTGCATGACTCAGCGAACTCTTCGTAAGACTCAGCAAAATCATCGTTATAGACGAAGTCATTGCCGGTGTTGTAAGGCGGGTCAATGTAAATCATCTTGACCTTGCCCAAATAGGTTTCGCGTAAAACCTTGAGCACATCGAGGTTGTCGCCCTCAATGTAAAGGTTCTCAGAGTCAAACACTCCGTTGGTTCCATCCTTACCTACACTTTCTTCTTCGCATGGGCGAAGAGTCATTGTGGTTGGTTGATTGGCAAGATGGTTAGCTGCTCGCTTGTCGGGCCAGGTAAACTGGTAGCGCTCGGCAGCGCCTTCAACAAGTTCTGTTGAAAGCTCCTGACGCAACTTGTCAAAGTCAACAACCGCTTCCGGGTTGCCGTCCTTGTTCAGCCGCTCAGTCACGCAATTCGGGAACAATGCGGCAATCTTCTCCACATTGCTCGGCACTGCGCCTTTGCTTGTCATTTTTAGTTTATCCATTATGTTGCCGTTTTTGATTATCTAATAAGAATGCATCCGCCATACTTAGTTGGATATCTTTTGTATATCTGATATCTTGTATAAGCTCTATAGTCCTTAAAGATAAATTATTACCTTTGGGATCCACAGCATATTTATAGTCAAGATCATCAACTACAAATACAGCTGGATATGATTCCGCTTCAGCAAATTCTTTGATTTTTTGCATAGCAGCCTCAATATCAGGAGATGGGTTATAATTTTTTAATGGCACATAGCCTATGCCTTGCATCATTCGATATGTCATATGCCCAATTTCTCCAAAAGAGCGGGAACGATATGCGTAATTTTTCGCCTTATGGGGACAATTTGTGAGATAAATCCCTGTATCTTCATATTGCCACATTGGTGAACCACTTAAATGAGCGGACCAATCTGAAACACCGTAAGTTACTGCATAATATTTGGGATCTTCCCGTGGGATATATTTATCCAATCCCACAGCTACGCCATTGATATCAATAAATGGTTTATAACATTCATATAAAAAATTTGCAACTTTATCACAATCATGATGCATCTGAAGCCGTTCTTGACTTGACATCTTAAATATGCGCAAATCTGTCCCATGGAAAAAAACAGGCATTAAGAGATTCATACATAAATCTGTCTTTTCACTATCAAGACTATCTTCCATGGTTTTGTGAACAATTTCCGATATTTGGGGATAAGTGAAATGTTGGTATATATCAACACCAGGATATTTTTCCGCCCAAATTTCCTTGAGTTTCCCCAAAAAGTAATTATATAAATTCATTTTAAACATCCTATCAGTTTTTTGATTTGATCATACAATTCGATTTTGCACTTTGATTGATTGCTCGCGTTCATCTGACGCTTAAGCGAAGTAATTTCTTTCTCTATCTTTGCGCGTTGCTCGTCAACGGCAATTTGTTCGTTGAGGGTATTGCCTTGCTAAACGACAACTTCGCCAATGGTGGCGACAATATTCTCCATACTACACGGTCTTTGGCAAAATACTAATAGCCCATTCTGGAATCACATCCACATATTTCTTTGCAAGAACGCCTTCCCTTAAGCGGAATAAAGGCAAAGCTTTCTCGTTGTCGCGAGAGTTATCATAGACATATAAACGATCAACCTCACACCGAATCGTCTGACAATTCATAATAGACTTAGAATAACGAGAAATAATCTTTGTGATAGGCACATCGTGCCCTCCTTTCATTACTCTACTGGCTATTCGCGCTGCATTAACAGTTGGATTATCCGTGGAAACAAAGAACAACCGAACAAAGTAACCAGAAGCCTTAGCACGGCGTATAAAATCAAGTTTACCCGGCGTAGACATCACAGTTTCAAAGATGAGGCTTTCACCGTTAGCAAGGCATTTTTCACGCCACTCCTCACAATATGCCGCAGCATTTCTGACAGCTTCCGGAGAGTTCCAATCGCCAAACTCGTTTAAAGCCACATTATCAGGGTTAATATACACCGCATCCTCCATCCACTCGCTTTTAAGAACTTCTGATGTGATGGTGGTCTTACCGGAACCATTCGGACCGGCAATAACAATTAACAACGGAGCATGACCCTCCTTTCTTTCCATCTTACAATTCTTTTCGACATTCATTCATACGCTCTTCAATAGCCTCACACTCTCGACGCAAGTTCTCAAAGAAACGTCTGTTTGCTTCTTCATTCTCCTTACGCGCCCTATTCGCCGCGTTTGTCATAAGTTGATCCAACATCTCATCCGTGGGATCCTCTCCCGAACTGAATCGGTAAGACTTATACTCTTCTTCTGTCATAATTGTACAATCCATCGGGCACTTAGCTCCGATACCCACAAAGTTAACAATATTTTTTCAATTGTGCAGTTGGCAACTGCACAATTTTATTTATATGTAAATTTGAGGGTGCTGCTCAACAATGACTTCCCGAAACGACACGGACGGCTCAAAAAGGGCGCCGACGGAAATCCATCGGCGCCATTTTTCCTATTTGTTTTTTTTCTAAAACTTATACGACATTGTCATCACCACCTGGCTATTGTTGTTGGTGATTTTAGCCGAGGGGCTGTCCATATAATCCACATCTCCGGGATATGCATGGTAGATGCTCTCGCGTGTCTTGTAGACGTATGCCAAGTCAATGCCGAACCCTTTGGAACGATAGCCTAAACCGCAAGCCACATAGTTGGTGTTGTTGTCGAAGGTGTAGGAAGTGCGTGTTCCTGCTGTGTAAATCTCCTCCCTGTTATCCTTCACCTCCTGCTTCACGGGTGAGGAAACAAAGCAGTAGCCGGCACGTGCGCTGAACTGGGGAGTGATGCGGAACTCCACGCCGAAGCGGAAAGTCTGCTGCATCTTATAATAGTTCTTCACGTCCGAATTGGTGTAGTAATAGGGATCATAGGAGGTCATGGAGGACCAATCCCAATACTCATCCTGATACTTGTCGGAGAAGTGCATACGTGAATAATCGGCGATCTCATAGTCGGCACTGAGAATCATTCTGCCCTCAATCACACCGGCGGCACTGAAGATGAAACGCCACGGAGTGCGGAAGTTGTACTCGTTCTCGGCGACGTAGCCGTTGTTTGTCTGAGCGTAGCCGACGCTGCCGCGGCTGTTGTAATCGTAGTCCACCTCGCCGATGAAGTTCTCGGTCATACTATACCATGTGGGGGTATGGAACGCGAAACCGAGACGGAGTTCCTGAATAGGCTTCACGATGAATCCCAACTTATAGTTGAAGCCGGAGCCGGTCACCTTATATGCGTTGGTGAGATTCCATTGGGAGTTGGTGACGTTGCCGTCCACATAGGCGTTGTTGAGCGTCTCGCCCCAGAGGGTGCCTTGAGAGTAGGAGAAATCGACGATACCGAAATCCATACCCCAATAGAAAACATTGTTGATGTTTCCACCGAGGGCGATGTTGTATTCATCCACGGAACCCTTCTCCTCCACCTCGAAAGTGCCGGAGCCGGAGGTGCCGGTGTTCCACTGACCATACCATTTGGCGGTGCCATTGTCTTGGTTGTCAGGGGTGATGAGATAGGAATCGTAGCCGAGGATCGCGAGCCACGGAGCCTCATAACCACCGTCGTTGGGATAATAGGGGTCGTAAGTGCTTGTGGTGGTGACATCACCCTCGGTCACCCCCTCGCCGTTAGCCACTCCGGCGACATAGTTGGACATGGAGTTGTTGAGCGTGGGCACAGCGCCCTTGTATCGGCGGTTGAAAGATGCCACCTTATTGTAGGTGAAGCCTATATTGAAGTTTCTCAACGCTGAATTGTCGCTCTTCACGGTGGCGATGAATCCGGCGTTGTTGAGATAGAACTTCGTTTGATTCTGAGTGAATGAATACTGCTGCGACTGCGCGTCGGCGGACTGCGCGTCCAAATTGAGGGTGTATCCCACCTCGCTGGAGCGGTACATTCCGATGCCGCCGGGGTTCTGGCTCAGCACCGACATATCGGCACCCAAAGCTCCGAAAGCCCCGCCCATCGACATATATCGGGCGGTACCACGGAGGTCTGTCTGTGAGAATTGGAAACCGTCCATCGCGCTCTGCGCATTTACGTTCAATGCGGGATATGCGAGCAATCCCATAAGCATTGATGGGAGTAAAAATTTCTTCATATTCGCTTGTATTATGTTTTCTATTGAATTATAAGGGGTCCATGGTTTCAGAAGCATGGACCCCATGAGTTAATCTACATTATCATTAACGATGACGACCACCGCCGCCACCACCGCCGTGGCTACCGCCACCACCGGAGGATCTGCCGCCGCCCATGCTTCCGCCACCGGAACTGCGGTGGTTGCCGGAAGATGAATTGCCGCGTGAGGGTGTGGAATATCCGCCGCTCGGACGGCTGCCGCTGTTAGTGGGACGGGTGGTAGTGGTTGATGTGCCGCGGTGCGCGCCGCTGCCGGATGTGGTGCCCTGATACCTGTTGGTGCCGGTACCTTGATACCTGTTGGTAGTACCCTGATACCTATTGGTGAGAGAACCCAACGAGGATCTGCCGCCGCCCAACGAAGAGCCGGAGGCTCCGGAAGAGAGCGGAGTGCCGCCGACGCGATGGTTGCCCACGCTCCCCATATAGGAGCCGCCGCCACCCGCAGTGCCTCTGTGGGAGCCGCTATAAGCGGTGGCGTCACCACGGTTGACGGGGAGATTGTTGCCTCTGTGTCCCGCCTGGGTGTTCTGACTCCATCCGCGACCCGCGCCCACGGTGTTGTTGCCGTTGGGTCTCCAATGGTTCTCAGCCCAATGTCCGTCGTGGAAATGATGGCCACCTCCGCCCCATCCCCATCCGTAGTCGAACCAGGGACCATAGTACCACGGAGAATACCATGAATAGCCTCCATACCAAGGATTGAACCAGGGATCACTCCATGCGGTGTACCATGGATTATACCATGAGTAGGAGGGCCCGTAGAGATTCCAATACAGTCTGCCGCTCCATCCCAATCCAAAATAGGGTGTGTAGCCGTAGTAGGGATAATAATAGTCGTACAGTCCCGCATTGTAGGCGAAACTCGGAGTGGCTCCGTCGAAGACTATCTCAACGTTGCCGTAGGAGTTCTCTATTATGTCGCTGAGCACATCGCTGTTGCTCACCACTATCGTGGGGTTGTAAAACTTCTGTATCTTTTGTGAATAGACAAAATCCTCACCGTTCTGCACGGCGGAACCGATGGTGTCGATAGGGGTCATATAGTACGACTCCCCGCGCCTGTTGTAGGCATCGACATCAACCATGCCCATATCCTTCACATAGTAGGAGTTGCCGTGTGATGTTCCTTTATAGTTCGATGATGTCTTATCTTTGCTCGGATTATAATAGATGTCATCAAACTCGTCCTGGGCGTAAGCTCCGCCCACAACGCCGATAAGTCCAATAAACAATAATAATCTTTTATTCATAACATCAATTTTTTATACTTATGACAAACGTTGTCGCCATTGGTTTAAATCAGAGTGCCAATTTAGCGATTATTTTTCTTTACTGCAAATATTTTCCGATAAATTTAGAATCTCAGATAGAAATCCGCGCATAGGCGTTTGTATTCGGGGGAGAAAACCATCGCGTCCCCCTCCCCCGGCACCTCCATATACAAATCATCAACGAGACATTCCGGAGCAGATTGAGAGGCATATTTCTCCTCAGAACCGTCGGCGGGCTTAGTAAGCTCCACGAGGATACGCTTCGGGGAGGGCGTCGGCTTGGAATAGACGCGGGTGATTCGGGAGAGAGAGATACCGCTCCCTTTCGCGGCGGCGGCGATGCGCGTCTCCCATTCCGGAGGGGTGATCATCGATATACGTCCCCCGGGAGACAAAAGGCGCGCCCCCACCGAGATTATCGACAATGGGCCGAAATCGGCGGCATGGCGCGAAATCTCCCTGTCGGAGGTGGGATCGGAAACCCCGGCATCGAAATATGGGGGATTGGAGACTATATGGTCGATTCCGCGCGGAGCGTCATCGCCGCAAAGGACACGCATATCGGCGGCAAAGACCTCCATGGAGCGGTAGTCCATGAAATCACGCTGGAGAAACGCCACCCTGTCACTCCACGGCGACATAGCGGCGTTGGAGAGCGACTCCTCCACGGAGGGTTGGTGTACATCCACACCGAGCACCCGCGCACGGGGGTTCCTCTGCGCGCACATCAATGCTATCATGCCGCAGCCGCACCCCACATCCATAATCACAGACGCACCGCGAAGATCCGCCCACGCGCCCACCATCACACCGTCAACGCCGACTTTCATGGCACTATTGGCATGTGCCACGGAGAATTGCTTGAATCTAAAGAGCCGTTCTTTCTTTCCCATGGCGCAAAAATA
>CAYQMV010000009.1:0-36903 GCA_964418705.1 uncultured Sangeribacter sp. | reverse complement strand
CGGAGAATTGCTTGAATCTAAAGAGCCGTTCTTTCTTTCCCATGGCGCAAAAATACGAAAATTTTCGTATCCAACTAAGGGTAGGAAAATTTTCATGTTAACAAGGTACGAAAATTTTCGTATCCGAATAAACCTCCAAACCTTTTGATGCGTTATAATGCCGGCGAATCGCAATCAATAAGCGAATCAATAAGCGAATTAAAATAAAGGCAACACTAAAACAGATAACTATGAAGCAGATTATTCTACTCACCTTAACGCTCGTATGCGCCGCGACGATGCCGGCGGCACGGCGCACAACACAACTGACGGACATTGCGGCACTTCAAGCGTTTCTCGCACAACCGGCGGAGGAACACGCCACCAACGCCGAGGCTTTGAAAATCGTGGATATCAACGCCCCAGCCACCTGGGAGGGGGTGAAGATGGAGAACGGCAAAATCACCGAAATAAACTGGCACGACAAGAAACTCGCCGGGACACTCAACATCTCCGGCATGGTGGCCCTGCAAAACGTGAACATCTCACGCAACTCCATCAGCGTGCTCGTGCTCTCCAACAATCCGGAACTCACCACCGTGAAAGCTGGACGCAACAAAATCATCTCCTTCAGCGTCTACAACTGTCCGCAGCTGCAAAACCTCTCCCTCTACCGCAACAGACTGACCTCCCTGGATATGTCGGAGATACCGTTTCTGAAATATCTCAACATATCAAGCAACGGAATCATGGCGCTGAACGTGGCTAACATCCAGCACCTGACGACGCTCAACTGCAACAACAACCACATGGAGAAGCTGTCGGTAAGCGGATGCCAAGCCCTCAAAAACCTATACGCGGGGTTCAACGACCTCACCTCCATCGAACTGTCGGGATTGCTGAACTTGCAGAATCTCAACATCAACAACAACCGCATCGCGAACCTCTACCTGCAGGACCTGCCGTCGCTCAACACCCTCTTTTGCAGCGACAACGCGATGAACGACCTGGCAATCAACAACTGCCGGCTCCTGTCGGACGTGTGGGCGCCATACAACGACCTGAGGAGCGTAAGCTTCACACGGTGTCCGAACATCGCGTTCATGAACCTCGCATGGAACGACCTGAGCTATCTGGACCTGAGCAATATGTACTTCCTCCAGCGGCTCAACGTCAGCCACAACCAACTCACCACCCTCAACGTGAGCTTCGACTCCATCCTCACCTACGTGAACCTCGCCGGCAACGTGAACCTCGCCAACTTCATCACAGAAGCGACACCGCAACTCGACCAGGTGGTGGGGATATGGGACAACGACCTCTAATGTGAATCTTACCTTCATTCGTGCGATCCGTTGCGGATCAATACTTTTTTCTGCCCCGTCCGCCACGCATCGGCGAACGGGGTTCCGTGTTGTTTCCACTCCGTCCGCCACGCATCAGCGGATGGTGCTCTGTGTAGTCTGTGGAGAATTTATTAACTTTGCAGTAGTTTTTATCATTTTTCAAAGAATAAGGTCAAAGAAAATGAGGTCAAAGAAAACCAAACCTCATTTCAATGATCCTATAATGTAGATATGGCACGAAAGAAAAAACCATTACCGGAGTTAAAAAACATCACAATCACAGACGTGGCGGCGGAAGGTAAAGCCATCGCAAAGGTTCAGATGAACGCGGACAGTGATAAACGATTGGCGATTTTCATACCCTACGGAGCACCGGGGGATGTGGTTGACATACAATTAGACAGGAAGAAAAACAGCTATGCGGAAGCGCATATCACCAATATAGTCACTCCGTCGCCGGTGAGGATAGCCCCGGTGTGCGAACATTTCGGATTGTGCGGGGGTTGCAAATGGCAACATCTCCCCTATTCCGAACAGCTGAAATATAAGCAGAAGCAGGTGTGGGACGTGCTGGAACGCATAGGCAAAGTGGAGCTTCCCGAAATCACACCTATTTCAGGATCCGACAACGAATATGGCTACCGCAATAAGATGGAATACACCTTCTCCGACAAAAAATGGAGATCATGGGAGGATATAAAATCCGGCAAGGTGTTTGAGGACTCCCCCAACGGGTTGGGCTTCCATATCCCCGGAGCGTTCGACAAAGTGCTGCATATCGAAAAATGCCACCTCCAAATCGACCTTGGTAACAAGATACGCAATTTCGTGTATGACTACGCCGAGGAGCAAGGGCTCACATTCTACAATATCCGTGAAAACCACGGACTGCTGCGCACGATGATGATACGCACCGCCTCCACCGGAGAGAACATGGTGGTCATGGTGTTCGGCGAGGAGTCGGAGCAAATCAAAAGCGTGCTCGCCGCCATCGCGGAGAGATTCCCCGAGATCAACTCGCTGCTATACGTGGTGAACCTCAAGCTCAATGACTCAATCACCGACCAAGTCATCAACGTCTATAAGGGACTGCCCTACATCGAAGAGGAGATGGAGGGTTTGAAATTCAGAATCAACGCCAAATCATTCTATCAGACGAACTCGAAGCAGGCGTATAAGCTCTACAGCATCGCCCGCGACCTCGCGTTCAAGGGGATTGAGAATCCCCCGTTGGTATATGACCTATACACCGGCACGGGCACTATCGCCAATTTCGTGGCGCGGAAAGCCGCCAAAGTGGTGGGCATCGAATATGTGGAGGAGGCGATAGAGGACGCGAAACTCAACTCCGCGGTCAACAACATCGACAACACCCTGTTCTACGCCGGAGATATGAAGGATATCCTCACCGACGGATTCATCAAAGAACATGGCAGACCCGACATAATCATCACCGACCCACCGCGCGCGGGCATGCACGAGGATGTGGTGAAAGTGATCCTCAACGCCGAACCTAAAGTGATTGTCTACGTAAGCTGCAATCCCGCCACTCAGGCGCGCGACCTGGCGTTGCTGGATGAAAAATACCGCGTGACGGATATCCATCCCGTGGACATGTTCCCACAAACACACCATGTGGAGAACGTGGTACGCTTGGAACTAAAGTAACATCAGAAATATATGATAGACGCATCCGAATTTTTTCAATGGTTCATCGAGAACGCGAACTATATCTTTGTGTTCGTGTTCATGATGATAGAGAGTTCCTTTATTCCCTTCCCTTCAGAGGTGGTAGTGCCACCCGCCGCCTACCTGGCGTGCGCGAATCTGGGCGCCGGCTCAGGCATGAACGTATATATGGTGGTGATTGTCGCCACTTTGGGCGCGCTCGCCGGAGCAATGATCAACTACGGGCTATCCCTATGGGTGGGAAGACCCATCATCTACCGCTTCGCCGAGAGCCGCGTCGGACACGCCTGTCTCCTCGACAGTGCTAAAGTGGAACGGGCGGAGAAGTATTTCGAACGCCACGGTGCCGTCTCCACACTTATAGGACGACTTATCCCCGCCGTGCGCCAGCTCATCTCAATCCCCGCGGGATTGTCGAAGATGAACATCGGCATCTTCAGCGTGTTCACCTTCTTGGGAGCGTTTATATGGAACAGCATCCTCGCCGTGCTTGGATGGCAATTGTCGCTGCACGTGGGCGAGAACGAGCTATATGCCGCCGTGGAGCAATACAACCGCTACCTCACATGGGGCGGCTACGGCATCGCCCTGATATGCGTGGCATACATCCTATGGCATTTCTTCAGAAACAAAAACAAAAAATAATATATCATGAAAGTATCCCCATCATTACTCTCCGCGGATTTCGCCAATCTCCTCCCCGACCTGGAGATGATAAACAAATCCAACGCGGACTATCTACACCTCGATGTGATGGACGGAGTGTTCGTGCCGAACATCTCCTTCGGTTTTCCTGTGATGAAAGCGGTGGCGAAACACTGCCAAAAGCCGCTTGATGTCCATCTGATGATCGTGGAGCCTGACAAATGGATATCGCAGGTACGCGACCTCGGGGCAGAGATTATGAACGTACACCAGGAGGTGTGTCCGCACCTCCACAGCGTGATCCAGCGCATCCACAACGCCGGGATGAAGGCGGGAGTGACCATCAACCCCGCCACCCCCGTCAGCACGTTGGTAGACATTATCGAGGATGTTGACCTTGTCCTCATCATGTCGGTGAACCCCGGATTCGGAGGACAACCCTTTATCGACCACGCGGTGAAGAAAGTGAGCCAACTGCGCGAACTCATCACCGCCACCGGCTCCAAAGCGGTGATTGAAGTGGACGGAGGCGTGAACGACAAAACCGGGAAGCTCCTCGCCGCCGCCGGCACCGACATAGTAGTGGCGGGAAGCTATATTTTCGGCTCCCCCAATCCGGAGGAGAGAATAGACCTGTTGAGATCCTACTAAGCTCACAGATTACAAGCAGATATCATACGGATATCACACAGGTATCAAAGATACATACAAAAACAAAGACCAATACACAAACAAAAATCCCGCGCTTTAGGAAGTGCGGGATTTAATATATATGGAGTGTTCTGAATTATTTCAATGCGTCTTTTACAGCGTCATTGGGAACCATTTCCTCTTTGAACACATAGGCACCGGTCTTAGGCGACCTTTCCATCTTGATAACTTTGCTGAAGGTGCGTCCTTCACCTTTTTGAAGAGACGCGACGGTTTTCTTTGCCATTTCTCAGTGCTATTATTTAATTTCTTTGTGAATAGTATATTTCTTGAGGATGGGGTTATATTTCTTCAACTCCAAACGCTCAGTGGTGTTTTTGCGGTTTTTGGTAGTAATGTAGCGTGACATACCGGGCATTCCGCTTGCCTTGTGTTCGGTGCACTCAAGGATAACTTGCACTCTATTGCCTTTAGCTTTCTTTGCCATATTAGTAGTCTGCTTTTATTACATTGAAAGAATTTTGATGTCTTTATAATCCAAGTTACCCTCTTTTTCTGCTTTCTTCATAGCAGCGTCGAGACCAATCTTGTTGATTGTACGGAGAGCGGCAGCAGTCACGCGGAGTTCAATCCACATATCTTGCTCTACCCAATAGAATTTTTTGCGGTGCAAATTGATTTTAAATTTGCGTTTGGTGCGACGTTTGGAGTGAGACACATTGTTTCCCACTTGTGCTTGTCGGCCTGTTAACTGACAAATTTTTGACATGGCTGTTTATAAATACTATTTTTAATTGTTTAAAGTCTCATGGCCGCCATCACTTTCTCATATCGCCTCCGAGTGCATCATTCTCTTCGGCTTTTTTACGAGGTGCCATAAAACGGCTACAAAATTAGTTATTTTTTTTCATCCGACAAAACTTCAATATAAATTCTTTCGGATTTCTTCAACTTTTTTTTATCTTTCAGATTGACAATGTACTATTTTGCAAAGATTTACCCCTCACTCATTGATGACATTCCAACCTTAAAGGGCGTTTAGAGCCTAACCCAAAAGGGAGAATAGCTGAGTGTCGGCGTTCTTCGTGTCCACCTTGCGGATCACATCCGTCACCACGCCGTTCTCGTCCAAGACAAAAGTGGTGCGCACGATGCCCATATACTCACGTCCGCAAAGTTTCTTAAGCTGCCACACACCGCAAGCCTCGCACAGCGTGTGCTCCGTGTCGGCGATCAAGGGGAAGGGCAACGAATATTTCTCGATGAAACGCTTATGGCTCTTGCCATCGTTGGCGCTCACCCCTATCACCTGATAACCCATCTCCAAGAATTTGCCATAAGAGCCGCCCAACGAGCATGCCTCCGCCGTGCATCCGGGAGTGGAATCTTTCGGATAAAAGTATATCACAAACTTCTTGGAAGGGTAATCGGAGAGTCTTATCTCCTTGCCGTCCTGGTCTACCCCCAATAAATCGGGGAACTTATCATTTTTCTCCATGTTTTTATAATTTAGTCTTTGTGTTTTAGTATCTGTGTTTTAGTATCTGTGTTTTAGTATCTGTATTTAAGTCTTTGTATTTAAAAGTCTTTGTTATTTCTCACTTCATATCGTGCGCTACGGGGTTCTCCTGAGATTTGATTTTTCTGACAAACATTATAAGGAAAATCAGAGCCACGGCCACGCCTATTCCGACAGCCCATCCGTAGTCCGGCGTCATGCCGAAGAGCGGGGCGGTGATCAAGCCGATACCCTCCGGAGCGAAGAGTATGTAGCTCACGGAGACACAAGTCATGAACATCGCCGGCACCAGCGAAATGAAATAGAAACGCTTACGCGCCGCGAGATAGAGCGTTATCGACCAAAGGGTGAAGACAGCCAACGTCTGGTTGCACCAAGCGAAATAACGCCACAAGACATCGTAAGGCATCATCATGACGGCGAAGCAGAGCGCGAACACGGGAATCGACACCATCACACGATTCATCACCCTCTTCTGCTTGATATTTGTGAAATCGGCGGCGATGAGGCGCGCGCTGCGCAAGGCGGTGTCGCCGGAAGTGATAGGCGCTGCGATCACACCGAGCACCGCGAGCACTCCGCCGAAAGCCCCGAGCCACGTCTCCGACAAATCATTGACCAACACCGCCGGGGAACCCCCGTCGAGGTATGCCTGAAGTTGCGGATACCCACCGGTGAACGCCACGGCGGCAGCAGCCCATATCAACGCCACAACACCCTCAGTCACCATGGCTCCGTAGAAGACAGGACGCGCATGACGCTCGTTTTTCAGACAGCGCGCCATCATCGGCGACTGCGTGGCGTGGAATCCCGATATGGCGCCACAGGCGATAGAGACGAACATCATCGGGAATACGGGATTGGCGTCGGGGTCGGGCTTATGGTTATAAAACTCCTCCCACAGCTCCGGCACCGCGTCGTGGTGGACGAAGAGCATCACCATGATGCCCACAGCCATGAAAAGGAGCGCGAAGCCGAACAGGGGGTATAATTTGCCGATCAACTTATCGATGGGGAGCAACGTGGCAGCCATGAAATAAATGAATATCACGACTATCCAAAATGTGCGGTCAAGGCTGTCGGGAGTGAGCATCGCCAGCAAATCCGCCGGATTATAGACGAATACCGCGCCCACAAGAATCATCAACAGCAGTGCGAACACACGCAACACCGTCTTCATCTTCGGGCCCAACTGCGCACCCACAAGTTCCGGGAGCGACGTGCCGCGGTCGCGCAGCGACATCATGCCCGACATATAGTCGTGGACGGCACCGCCGAAAATGGTGCCGAACACAATCCACAGAAATGCGGAGGGACCGTACATTATTCCCATAATCGCACCGAATATGGGGCCTAATCCGGCGATGTTGAGGAACTGAATCAGGAATATCTTCCATGTGGGGAGTTCAACATAATCCACACCATCAGCCATGGTCTTCACCGGAGTGGGGATGGAATCATCCTCACCAAACACCTTCGATGTAAACTTTCCGTAGATGAAGTATCCACAGATAAGTATTAAAAAAGAGATTACAAAAGTTATCATGTTTAGATTCTAAAATAGTTTTTGCACTGATTACCAACTAATTGGTTGTTTCCGCCTTGAAAATGCGGTTTCTGACGCTTTTGAGTTTGTCGCGCTGCTGCTCGACCTCCTGCTCGGCGCGCATGATAGAGTCCCGGACTTGCCTGTCACCTTTACTATAGCGCATGCGCAGCGACTTCTGCGACTTCTGCGACTCATCGAGCTTCTCCGTAAGATAGAGATACTCCTTCATCGCGGTGCGCCCCTCCGAACTTTTCAAATCCGCCCAATGGGTGAGGATTCTGCCGGAGGATATGGGGAAGTAGAAGTCATAGTTCTCAGCGGCGGCAGCCACTTGATTATTGGCTATCGCGGCGAAGGCTGCGGAATAATCGCCATCCTCCTCCCACGAGGCTTTATAGTCGGTGATTCTCGCACGGCTGATCAAATCATCGGCATCCTCGTCGATATTCTTTCTAAGCTCCCTTTTAAGGAACACGTATATAGTTGCGCGCCCGTCGGGGTCGTTGTTTCTGTCGGTGGCGAACCATCCAATGGAGTTCTCCTCGTCGATAGCGAGCAGATAATCGTTGGCGGGTGAATTATAAGGCATACCGAGGTTCTGGGGGGCGCGGTACTCACCGGTGGCGGGGGTTCTCGAGGATACGGCGAGGTCATAGCCCCCCATCGAAGAATCATCCTTCACCGCCAGATACAGCGTCTGTCCGTCAGCCAAAAGATAAGGGAATGCGGCGTCGCCGGACTCCGAAAGTTCCGGAGAGGAGTATTGGTGCCATGAGCCGTCGGCGAGCTTGTCGGCGGTGTGGATTGTCAGATAACCGCTGACAGTGTCGGTGGCAGCCCACATAAGTTTGTCGCCCCATTCGTTGGAGAAGACAGGCTCTATGGCATCCCCCAACTCCACGCCCTCCGGCACGTGGTCAAAATCCAAGAAATGTCCACCGGACGCGGGTAGACGGTATCGGGAGAAAAACTCCGAGGAATCCACCGAGATGCTGTCTATCACCACAAGGTCCTCCACCCTCTCCAGGAAGGAACGCGCCTGCGCCAATTCCTCCTTGAACTTCACGGCATCCTCCGACACCTCTTTCTTGGCACGTTTCTTAAGGTCGGAATACTTGCCATAGAGTGTGGCGGCGTTGTCGAACTCATAGTTGAGATACGCCAATCGACCGAGGTATAGGCTGGCATCCGCCACCCCTTTCGTCTGCGCCTGTTTGAAGTAATAGGCGGCGGTCTCCCTGTTGTTCAAAGCCATGGAGCACTCCCCCGCCATAAGGTTCAGCTGACCGTAATCCTTGGACTTGGGATTCGTCTCTATCTCTTCGACAAGGAGGGAGAGAGCGGTGCCGTAGTCCCCATCATTAATAAGATTGGAGGCTTCAGTGATGACCTCGGCATTGACCGCCACAACGGAGGAAAAGGCTACCAACGCCGCTATTCCGGGGTATTTCAAATTCATTGGTTTCTAATATTAGTAGTTAGCGAAGTTAACGAGATAATTCCAAATACACAAAAAAATCATAGATTTCTCATGAAAAATTCGTAAATTTGTTGCGTAATTAAGCTTTGAACTATGTTTAAACCATTGATAACCTTTGCGGGAATAGCCTTGTGCGCCCTCCCATGCATGGGATGGGGACAGAAGGGACACGACGTGACGGCATACATCGCCGAACAGCACCTCAGCGAGAAAGCCAAAGCCTCCATCGACCAACTTCTGGAGGGGAAAAGCATTGTGTATTGGGCGAATTGGCTCGACAACGCGAGCCACACGCCGGAATATGACTACTCCAGGACATGGCACTACAAAAACATCGACGCCGACCAGACGTTTGAGAGCATGCCCACACTCCAATCCGGCGACATCGTAACCGCACTCCACCGCAATATCGACACGATGAAGAATCCGCGCAGCACCAAGGAGGAGAAAACATTGGCGTTGAAAATGATCGTCCACTTCTTAGGCGACCTCCACCAACCCCTCCACATGGGACACAAGACCGACCTCGGCGGAAACAAACTGATGGTTAAATACTTCGACTCCCCCACCAACATCCACAGCGTGTGGGACAGCCGTCTCCCGGAAGCGGCGCACAAATGGAGCTACACCGAATGGCAACAGCAGCTCGACAGACTCAGCGACGCGGAGATGGAGAGCATGGTCCAAGGCTCTATCGAGGACTGGGCGAAAGAGACATATATGATATGCACAAAAGTCTACGACGCCACACCCAAAGGGACAAACATCTCATACGATTATATCGCGGAATGGACACCCACGGTGGAGACACAATTCCTCAAAGGGGGTATCCGCCTGGCATATATTCTGAACTCTATATTCACCGACACCGATGAATAATAAGGAGAACGACAACATAAATAAACTGACACTCAACCTCCCCTCGATGCCGCTCAATATCAAAGAGGGTGACAAAAAGGGGGAATTGAAGATATTCGACACTATACGCCGTAAATATGTGGCGCTGACTCCGGAGGAATACGTGAGGGTACACTTTGTGAACTGGCTCACGCGCCATCTCCGTTATCCGGTGTCGCATATAGGGAATGAGATAGGGATAACGCTCAACAACACATCACGCCGCTGCGACACCATAGTCTACGGCGACATGGGGGAACCGCTGATGATAGTGGAGTATAAAGCCCCATATATCACCATCGACCAAAATGTGTTCGACCAAATAGTGAGGTATAATATGGTGCTGCGCGCCAAATACCTGGTGGTGTCAAACGGACTGAAACATTATTGCTGCGTGATAGACTACGCCAACAATAACTACCATTTCCTTCCACAAGTGCCCACCTACGACGCACTCAACAGCGTGCTCAACGATGCATTAAACAACACGCTCAATAATGCGCACCTAAATTAAAACCTCAAATAAAGAGCCACATCTCTTCCACAACAAAAGAGCAGATAAATGCAAGAGTCTAATTATTTAGATAATCTCAATGCAGAGCAGCGCGCCGCCGTAGAGTACATCGACGGACCGGAACTCGTGATCGCGGGAGCGGGATCGGGGAAGACGCGCGTGTTGACATATAAAATCGTACACCTCCTCAAGCAGGGTTTCGAGCCTCAACGCATCATGGCGTTGACGTTCACCAACAAAGCGGCACGGGAGATGAAGGACCGTATCGCCCAATTGGTGGACCCCTACGAAGCGTCGAAACTATGGATGGGCACGTTCCACTCCATTTTCCTGCGTCTCCTGCGTCTCCATGCCGACAGACTCGGATTCCGCCACGATTTCACCATCTACGACAGCAACGACTCCCGCTCGCTGATAAAACTGATCACCAAGGAATTGGGGCTTAACGACCAACAATACAAGCCCGCCACCGTGGCATCTGTGATTTCCAACGCCAAGAACGCGCTGGTAAGCCCGGAGCAATACAAACGCGACGGAGACTACGCACGGCGCGACAACAACGCCGGACGGACATCCATGCCGCAAGTCTACACCATCTATTGCGAACGCTGCCGCCTGTCGCAAGCCATGGACTTCGACGACATTCTATATTATATGAACGTGCTGCTGCGCGACAATAAGGATTTACTTGAATACTACTCCGATTTCTTCGAATATATTTTGGTGGACGAGTATCAAGACACCAACTTCGCCCAAAGCTTGATAGTCAACCAGCTCTCGCAACACCACCGTAACGTGTGCGTGGTGGGCGACGACGCACAGAGCATATATTCGTTCCGCGGAGCCAACATAGGGAATATCCTCAACATGAACCAGCGGTTCCCGGATCTGGAGACTTTCAAGCTGGAGCGCAACTACCGGAGCACACAGACAATCATCAACGCCGCCGGGTCGCTAATCGCGAAAAACCATCAGCAGATACAGAAAAAAGTGTATAGCGAGAACTCCGTGGGGAAACCGATAGAGGTGATCGGCACAAGTAGCGACTACGAAGAGGCGGCGATGGTCGCGGCGGCGATCAGCCGACAGTCGTACACCCACGCCGGGGGACTCGACCAATACGCCATATTATACCGTACCAACGCCCAATCGCGTCAGTTGGAGGAGGCGTTGCGGCGGCGCAACCTCCCCTATAGGATATATGGCGGAGTGACGTTCTATCAGCGCAAAGAGGTGAAAGACGCGATCAGCTACTTCCGTCTAATGGTGAATAACGATGACGACGAGGCTCTGCGACGTATCATAAATTTCCCGCCACGCGGCATCGGCGACACCACCATGAAAAAAATCCAAGCGGCGGCAATCAGTGAGAAACGGTCGCTATGGCACGTGATAGCGAACATAGAAACGGCAAACATAGGGCTGAACTCCGGCACCGTCAAAAAGCTCAACGCATTCGCCGAAATGGTGAAGGAGATAAGCACCGACAAAACCCTCCTCAACGACGCCTACGCCATGGGGCAGACCATCTACAACCGCAGCGGCATCCTCGCCCAATACAAAAATGAGAAAACCCCCGAGGATATAAGCAAATTTGAGAACCTCACGGAGCTGCTCACGGGTCTCAAAGAATTTGTGGAGATACACATGGAGCAGGGACGCTCCGACACCTCCATGTCCTCCTATCTCTCGGAGATTTCATTGCTCACCGACCAAGACACCACCGACGACGCTTCAGAGAAGAAAATCACGCTCATGACAATCCACGCCGCGAAAGGATTGGAGTTTCCGCACGTCTACATCACCGGACTCGAGGAGAACCTCTTCCCTTCGCCGCAAGCGGTGGATTCACAATTCGCGGTGGAGGAGGAACGCCGCCTGTTCTACGTGGCGATAACGCGCGCGATGCAGACGCTCACACTCTCATATTCCGCCAGCCGTTTCCGCAACGGCAGCACCGTCATGTCGTCGCCGTCGCGCTTTCTCCAAGACATCGACCCCCAATATTTGAAAATAGGAGTCACCGCCACCATGGCACCATCCTCAAGTACGTTCCACTCCAAAGGGAAAACGGAGTGGCAGTCGTATCCACGCAAATCCTACGGCTATGGCAATATAAAGCGGAACACGGCACCGGAACCATCGTCTAAACTATCGTCACTCACACAAATCCCGGCAGCATCACCGGCACCGACACCCAACCTCAGTGCCGATTTATCCACACCGGCGACAACTTTCTCCGTGGGCGACAAAGTGGCGCACGCCAAATTCGGTGTGGGGACAGTCGCGGAAGTCATCACCGAACCCGACCCCATGGTAATTATTGATTTTGAAAATATCGGGAAAAAGAAGCTGCTGCTTCGATTTGCCAAACTCTATAAACAATAAAGTTATGATACATATTCCCACCCCCTACTACATTGTGTATGAAGAGCGTCTGCGCCGCAATCTGACGTTGATAAGCGAAGTGAGCAGACGCGCCGACACGCAAATAATCATGGCGTTCAAAGCCAACGCATTATGGAAGACATTCCCCATAATGAGAGAATATGTGAAAGCGTCCACAGCAAGCTCGCTCAACGAGATGCAGCTGGCGCTCGACTATCTGTGCGATGAGGTACACTCCTATTGTCCGGTGTACACCGACAGCACTTTTCCGCAGTTTCTGAAGGGGAGCACGCACATCACTTTCAATTCATTGGCGCAATTCCGCAAGTACTATCCCCGGATACAGCAATACAACGAGACACAAAAGATACTTGCCGAACGCGGAGAAATTGCGAAAGCCAAAAGAGTGTCGGCGGGACTGAGGATAAATCCACAATGCTCGGTCATAGAGACAGACATATACAACCCCTGCCTTCCCGGTTCACGCTTCGGTGTCGACAAAGAGAATATGCCCGCCACCCTTCCGGAGGGATTGGAGGGGCTTCACTTCCACGCACTGTGCGAGTCCACGAGCTACGACCTTGAAAAGGTGCTGGAATCGCTGGAGGAGCAATTCGGCGAACAGCTGAAGCAAGCCAAATGGCTGAACATGGGGGGCGGACACCTCATGACTCGCGAGGGTTATGACACGGAGCATCTCATAGCGCTGCTCACACGCTTCAACGCACGCTATCCCAACCTTAAACTGATTATGGAACCGGGGAGCGCATTCACCTGGCGCACAGGGGATTTAATCACATCAGTGATGGATGTGGTTTCAAAAAACGGAGTCAACACAGCCATCATCGACGCATCCTTCGCATGCCACATGCCCGACTGCCTGGAGATGCCGTATAAGCCCATTATCTCCGAAGCGCTGCCGGAGGGAACCACCTCGGAATATCGCTACCGACTCGGCGGAAACAGCTGCCTTAGCGGCGACTACGTGGGGGATTGGTATTTTGAAAAACCGCTACAGCCGGGAATGGAACTCACCCTCGAAGATATGAACCACTACACCAACGTGAAGACAAATATGTTTAACGGCATCCAACATCCGTCGATCTACCTCAAGCCGCAGTCGGAGAACTCCGACCCGATCCTACTGAGAGAATACACGTATGAGGATTACAAAAGGCGCATGGACTGATGGGGAGGATATTAGCTATTGACTACGGGAGGAAACGTTGCGGCGTGGCGGTGACGGATATTCTCCAGATAGCCGCCAACGGGCTGCCCACCGTGGAGACACGCAATATGGAGGAATGGCTCAAGGAGTATTGCTCCAAGGAGGATGTGGAGGAGATAGTGATAGGTCATCCGCTGACCCTCCGCGGAGAGGATTCCGAGAGCATGAGATATATCAAGCCGTTCATCGGGCGGCTCCCTAAGATAGTGCCCGGGATAAAGATTACGGAGGCAGACGAGCGATTCACATCCACAATCGCCCACAAAGCGATGCTCGAGGGCGGAGTGAAAAAGATGGCGCGCCGCGAAAAGGGTCTCGCCGACCGCACCGCCGCCGTGATAATACTCACAGACTATCTCCAGTCCAGAAGCTTGCGCTTCTGACGCTGTTCAAACAACTATAGCACACGCACTTAGCATATATAAAGAGCAATATAAGCTCAGTATCATAAATTATTAGTAATTTTGTAGAGTTATTTAGTTTCATATAGAATATGACATTACCAATATACTTATACGGGCATCCGGTGCTACGCCGCGCCACAGAGGATATCACAGCGGAATATCCTGAATTGGAGAAATTAATCGCCGATATGTGGGACACAATGTACCACAGCGAAGGTGTAGGGCTTGCCGCCCCCCAGGTAGGGCGCAGCATCCGTCTAATAGTGATCGACGGCACTCCCGTGGCGGAGACATTCCCCGAATGTGCCGATTCCAAGATGACCATCATCAACCCCACATTGGAGGTGATCGAGGGCCCGGACGACAAACCCGTCACCCGCGATGAGGGATGCTTGTCGTTGCCCGGACTCAGTGAAGGGGTCAAACGCACGGAGCATATACGCCTTAAATGGATGGATGAGAACTTCCAACCCCACGAAAAGGAGTTTAAAGGGTATATGAGCCGTATCATCCAGCATGAATACGACCATCTCGAAGGAAAAGTATATATGGATCACGTCTCCCCCATCCGCCGCCAATTGATTAAAGGTAAGTTGGCAGCCTTGGTGAAAGGACGCGTGAATTGCTCATACAAATACGTAGCGGCACCTAAAAAATAACAGATAATATGGCAGACGACAAAAAAATAATATTCTCGATGGTGGGGGTAAGCAAAATTATCCCGCCCCAGCGTCAAATACTAAAAAACATCTACCTATCATTCTTCTACGGCGCCAAAATCGGCATCATAGGTCTCAACGGATCAGGAAAATCCACCCTATTGAAGATTATCGCCGGCATAGACAAAAGCTACCAAGGGAACGTGGTGTTCTCCCCCGGCTACTCAGTGGGCTATCTCGAACAGGAGCCGCAATTGGATCCTGAAAAGACAGTGAAAGAGGTGGTACAGGAGGGTGTTCAACCCACTTTGGACTTGCTCGCCGAATTTGAGGCGGTGAACCTCGCTTTCGGGGATGAGGAAGTGCTCAACGACCCCGACAAGATGGATTCATTGATAGCGCGCCAGGCGGAACTTCAAGATCAGCTTGACGCTGTTGACGCATGGAACATCGACAATAAATTGGAGCGCGCCATGGACGCGTTGCGCTGTCCTCCCGACGACAAAAAGGTGTCGGTACTCTCCGGAGGCGAACGCCGCCGTGTGGCGTTGTGCCGTCTGCTGCTGCAACAGCCCGACATTCTGCTTCTTGACGAGCCCACCAACCACCTTGACGCGGAGTCAATCGATTGGCTTGAGCAACACCTACAACAATACCCCGGCACCGTAATAGCGGTGACCCACGACCGTTACTTCCTCGACCATGTGGCGGGATGGATTCTTGAATTGGACCGCGGCGAGGGCATTCCATGGAAGGGTAACTACAGCTCATGGCTTGACCAGAAGACCAAGCGCATGGCTCAAGAGGAAAAACAAGCGAGCAAACGCCGCAAGACCCTCGAGCGCGAGCTTGAATGGGTGCGCATGGCACCTAAGGCACGCCAAGCGAAAGGAAAAGCGCGTTTGGCAAGCTATGACCGACTACTCAACGAGGACCAGAAAGAACGCGAAGAGAAATTGGAGATTTTCATCCCCAACGGTCCGCGCTTAGGAAATAAAGTGATCGAAGTCAAAGAGGTGGCTAAAGCCTACGACGACAAAGTCCTCTTCAGCGACCTGTCATTCATGCTACCCCCCAACGGAATTGTGGGCGTGATCGGACCCAACGGCGCCGGCAAGACCACACTGTTCCGTCTGATTATGGGATTAGAGAAAGCGGATAGGGGAAGCTTCGAAGTGGGAGAGACTGTGAAAGTGGCATACGTGGACCAGACCCACAAAGACCTTAATCCCGAAAGCACCGTCTACGAGGTGATTTCGCAAGGTGTGGAATCGTTCCGTATGGGCGGACGCGACATGAACGCCCGCGCATACCTTTCAAAATTCAACTTCACGGGAGCCGACCAAGAGAAGAAGATAGGCGTACTCTCCGGCGGAGAGCGCAACCGTCTGCACCTCGCCATGGCACTTAAAGAGGAGGGTAACGTGCTGCTCCTCGACGAACCCACCAACGATATTGATGTCAACACCCTACGCGCACTGGAGGAGGGCTTGGAGAACTTCGCCGGATGCGCCGTGGTCATCAGCCACGACAGATGGTTCCTCGATCGTATCGCCACCCATATCCTCGCATTCGAGGGTGACAGCAAAGTCACCTACTACGAGGGTTCCTATTCAGACTATGAGGAGTTTCGCCGCCGCCGCGACGGCAACGACATTCCGCACCGCATACGTTACAGAAAACTTACAGCTGATTAAATATAATCGCCATGATTTTATCAATGACCGGATTCGGACGCGCCATCACCACATCCAAATCCAAGAAATTCACAATAGAGATCAAATCGCTTAACTCAAAGCAATTGGATCTCAACATACGCGTTCCGGCATCATGCCGCGAACTGGAGGTAAGCCTCCGCCCCCACTTCAGCAGCGTTCTTCAACGCGGCAAAGTGGAAGCCACAGCCGTGGCGGAGAATATAGGCACGGAAGCCTCCGTCACCCTCAACATCCCATTGATGGAGACGTACAAAAAGCAATTGGAGGAGATGGCATCCACATTAGGCATCGGAGAACCGGAGGATTGGTATTCGACACTCTTGCGTCTTCCCGACAGCATCACCCATATCGACTCCAGCAAAGAGAACGAGGACGACATAGAGGCTTTAACAAAGGGCGCTATCGAAGCCCTTGAGCATTTGGTGGAGTTCCGCCGCCTTGAAGGGGCTAAATTGGAGGTATTCTTCAAAGAGAAAATCGACAATATTGAAACCCTTCTCAAAGAGGTCGAACCCTTCGAAAAGGAACGTATTCCCCACGTGCGCCAACGCCTTGAGGAGCAATTGTCGAGACTCAACACCCCCGAATACGACAAAGACCGTCTGGAGCAGGAGCTGATATTCTACATTGAGAAGCTTGATGTGACCGAGGAGAAGACACGCCTCGCCTCGCATTTGGATTATTTCCGCCAGACATTGGCTCTTCCCGACGCCGGACAGGGTAAAAAGCTCGGCTTCATAGCTCAAGAGATGGGACGCGAGATCAACACCCTCGGATCCAAATCAAATCATGCCGGAATGCAACAAATCGTTGTAAAAATGAAGGATGAACTTGAGCAGATAAAGGAGCAAGTGCTCAACGTGCTATAACCACAGGCTTCAGACAACATAAAAAAATGGAAGGAAAGATAATAATTCTATCAGCGCCCTCGGGCACCGGTAAATCAACGATAATCAAGTGCCTGATGGAGGATGAGAGCCTACGCTTGGGATTCTCCATATCAGCGACAAGCCGCCAGCCCCGCGGCACGGAAAAGGATGGCGTGGACTACTATTTCTTCAGTGCGGAGGAGTTTCAAGAGAAAGTGAAAGCCAATGCGTTCGTGGAATGGGAAGAGGTCTACGCGGGATGTTTCTACGGCACCCTCCGCTCGGAGATACAACGCGTGACCGGCAAGGGCGACAACCTCATCATGGATGTGGACGTGAAAGGAGCGATCTCCATCAAAGAGATTTATGCTGAGGAGGCGGTGTCGATATGCCTGCTGCCACCTGATATCGCCACGCTCTACAAGCGGCTGAAGGACCGCGGCACCGACAGCGACGAGGTGATAGCGCGCCGCATCGCCAAAGCGGAATATGAAATGACTTTCGCACCACGCTTCGACCATATCGTAATCAACGACAATCTCGACAAAGCCGTGGCGAACGTCAGAGAAATAATCCAAAACTTTATCAACTCGTAACCCACTCCGTATGGAGTCACCATGCATAGCCCTCTACTCCGGAAGTTTTGACCCGATACATAGCGGCCATATCAATTTGGCACGCTATATATCGGAGCTTCCGTGGGTTGAAAGGGTGTGGATTTCACCGTCGCGGCGTAATCCATTGAAACCCTCCGCCACCATCGCCACCGACGCGCAACGTCTGGAAATGGCGGAAATAGCCGTCGCCGGAATAGTGGGAGTAGACGTGACGGACGTGGAGATGGGACTCCCCACCCCCTCCTACACAATCTCCACATTGGAGTACCTACGCAGCCACACCCCCGGCAAACGTTTTAAACTCATCATAGGAACCGACAATTGGATAGGGTTCCGCAGATGGAAAGAATGGGAGCGCATAATAGCCGAGTTCGGATTGATAGTATATCCGCGCCCCGGCTATCCTATTGACGCTGAGAACTTACCCGACAACGTGACATTCCTACAAGAGGCTCCCACCACCGAGATTTCCTCCACAGATATACGCGACGCCATAAAATCAGGCATCGGTTCAATCTCGCCAATAATGGAGGATTCTCTCATCCATCCCGATGTGCGGAGATATATCTCCGAGCATCACCTGTACTCATAGCTCATAGCAGAAGATAAACAACGCCGCGCGTTTTATACACCGATTTATATGAAATACGACGATATGGCGCGGGGCGGAAGACGATAAACTATTAATAATTGAATAACATCAGAATGAAGAAGATTTTCACCCTACTGATGTCGGCGGTGATGCTCACGGGAGCGTCGTCGATGTATGCGCGCGAAAGCGTGGCACTGAAGTCCGGCACCAAAAATGAGAGCACGCGCGACTACCGCGCCCATGCAATGGAAAATTTCAAATCGGAAATTGCGAAACTGGCAAAAAATGGAGCCGCCGGAAAGGCTGCTGCAAAAACGGACACGGACGCGTCAAATATGCCGATCACCGATCCCACGGGAGTGACAAGGCACTACAAGGTGCAGGCAACCTCCTATTTCACCTACTTCGGCTACCTTTTCGACATGACGTTCGGAGGCTTGGTGGGCACTGTGGTATATGATGAGTCGCAACATGAGGTCTATCTCCAAAACCCCATCACCTACCTCTATATCGAATCATACATCAAAGGCACATACTCAGACACAGCATTGACTTTCCAAACGCCGCAACCGCTCTATTATGATTCCGACTCCGACGCCACCTACTATCTCCACCGCATGGTGAAGGATTTCGAGAACAGCACTGAAGACACCGTCTACTACCTTGTGGACGACTCCGAGCCGATAGTATTTGACGTGGCTGAAGACGGCACCCTCACCTTCGACCGCGACGGCAACGACGTGATCATAGGTCTCGCCTCCGAAGATGGCTCATGGACTTATCTCGGCGACCACAATGTGACCATGACACCCTTCGACAAAGAGGAGCTCAAACTCTCGGATATGCCGGAGGATTTCAGCGAGCACCTTGAGAAATGGTTCATACGCTCCGACAACGCCACAAGCGTGGTGAGAGTGGCGGAATACGACAATAAGTTCTATATCATGGGGCTTAATAAAGATTATGACGACCGCTTGGTTGTGGGAGACATCAACGGCGACACCGTCTCATTCCCCTCCGAGCAACTCGTGGGCAGAGATTACTACTACAACTACTGGCAAATCTTCTCCGGCCTGAAACCGGATCAATATGACGACATTGATTTCGGACTGACAGACATCTATCTGCCGTTGGAGAACGCCACATTCAAATACAACGCTTCGGAGAAAACACTCACATTGGAATCGGGAGCCTCCATGGGAGTGATAGGCGGCAACCTTGATGAATATGGCTTTGACGAGATATACGCTTCGTACGACAACGCTAAAATAGAGCGTGTGCCCGACAACATCTCCCCGAAACCGCAAGCCCCCAACAATATAAGATTGTCGAAAGGAGCCACCACCTCAATGATATATTTCACCCACGACGGCATAAACGTGGAGGGATGGCCCCTTGAGGAGGATAATCTCTATTTCCGCATATATCTGGACAATGACTTGTTCACTTTCACTCCGGATGTATATCCCGGTGTCAGCGAACCGCTCACCGACATAGGTTTCAACCAGATTATCTATGATGAGAGCAACCTATGCGATGTCTACAACGGACAGGACGGCGACAGCCGCTATGTGTTCTTCTACAAAGTGTACACCAACCCCGGCGTGCAAGCGGTGTATAAGGATGGCGACACAGAGTATTGCTCCAAGATAATGTACGCCAACTCGTCATCTGTGGATGAGGCGTTCTCCGACAAAGCGGTGGTTTCGGAAAGCTTCACCGATTTGAACGGATGTGCGGTACAAAATCCCACAGCGGGAGTGTATATCAAAACCACGGTCTACGACGATGGCAGCAGAAAAGTATCGAAAGTACTTTTGAATAAATAACAGACAGCGTGTCTGAAACAAAGTATAAAAACATCCCCTCGCACACATCATTGGATGATAAGTGCGAGGGGATTAGTATTTTAGTAATCACTAATGGGGTTTATCATTTGCTATCCATCAGCTTTTCCCGAAGTTGGTGGTTATCAGCGGTTATTTCCCGAAGATATAATGCGAAATGAAGTTGCTTTGTGAGAGTATGCAATTCACTCCAAGGGAGACTGTGATAAGGATAGCGGAATTTACTCCGGTCACCACAAGCATAGGGACAAATGCCATATTCAGACTCATCAAGGGTTCATAAAGGAAACTCAACGGATAGAGGAACCAATAATGTATGAAGTAAATCTCCAACGAATAGCGGCCTAAATATTGCCACATTTGGGCAAGTCTGCCCGGATGCATCCTCTCCGGTGCGAAAGCGGTTTCACTCCACCGCTTAAACATAGAAACCACCACAATCGCCATACTCGCATAAAATATGATTTGTATGATATAATAGCTATACCATAAATCAAACAAACTGCTTGTGACGGTTTTATGAATCAAAGTGAGAAGAAAGAGAACCACCGCCACAGTACGCACCCAATCTGAGTCCAACAATCTAAAGAACAAATCCTTATGTCTGCCACAGAACACCCCTATCATGAACATTGGAAAGTGTGCTGAAACGAGGCTATAACTTATAATCTGAGACAGAGAATCCGGAATGAAGCGAGGAAGAACGAATATAAACAGAATCCACAAGAACAAAATAAACAGCATCTCAAAAAAGATATTCTTTATTCTATTCATAATCGGGGCGATGAGCTTGAAAATCAGAATAATCTCAAACAACACCAAGGTAAACCAGTACCCTTTCTTATAAGAATCAAGCCACAACTCTGAGAATGAGGAGAATTGTATGAATGAGCTGGAGACAATAGGATTAAGCAGTGTCCATAACGAAGAGATTATCAGCATCGGAATCAAGAGCTGCCTTGCCCGCTTTTTCAAGTTGGTGGATTGGATATTTCCGTTCACTATCTTAACCGAGAACCAACCGCTTATAAAGAAGAAGAGCGGCATGTGAATTGCGGCAATAGCACTTATTAAGAAACAATTACTCGGATTTTTAATACTCAATACGGAGTGACCCATCAAGACCATGAAAATAGCGACACCTTTAATCATGTCGAAGTATTGTATCCGCTTCGTCGGACTACCTGCCGCACCTAGGATTGTGGGGGGGGGTATTTTATTCATTATCAGTTAGTTATATTTAAGTGTTATGTATTTCCCTATATTATAATCCTTTCAAATTAACACACCGACAGCAAAACCGATTTCCGCCATCGGCGTATAATCCACAAAATTAGTAATTTTAACTCGTAACTCCAACTCGTAATTCAACTAATCGGGCAATATTTTCATACATCTTTCACAACTCAGTTTTTTTGATTACTTTTGCGAGATAAATAAAAATATGCAGAAGATACTATATGGGATTTTTTAGCAAACTATTTTCAAAGGAGAAGAAAGAGAAGCTGGACTCGGGGATGCAGAAGACCCGTGAGGGAGTGTGGGGGAAAATCTCACGCGCCGTGGCGGGCAAGAGCAAGATCGACGAGGATGTGCTTGACGATTTGGAGGAGGCTTTCATCACCAGCGATGTGGGTGTGGACACCACTCTGAAGATTATCGACCGCATCAAAGAGCGCGTGGCTAAAGACAAGTATATGAATTCAGCGGAGCTTGACACCCTGCTATGCGAGGAGATAACAGCGATGCTTGCGGAGAATAGTGCTAACTCAAATATCTCGGAGGATTTCCAAGTGCCAAAGACAGGGAATCCCTATGTGATTATGGTTGTCGGAGTCAACGGCGTTGGGAAGACCACCACCATCGGCAAATTGGCATACCAATACCAAAAAGCCGGAAACAAAGTGATACTCGGTGCCGCCGACACTTTCCGCGCCGCCGCCATAGAGCAGTTGGATATATGGGGCGAGAGAGCGGGAGTGCCTGTGATTAAGCAGAAGATGGGAAGCGACCCGGCATCGGTGGCGTTCGACACGTTATCCTCGGCAAAAGCACAAAACGCCGACGTGGTAATCATAGACACCGCCGGACGACTGCACAATAAAATCGGCTTGATGAACGAGCTGACAAAGATTAAAAACGTGATGAAAAAAGTGGTGCCTGAAGCCCCCAACGAGATTCTCCTCGTGCTCGACGGCTCCACGGGACAAAACGCCTACGAACAAGCGAAACAGTTCATGGCAGCCACAGAAATCAACGAATTGGCAATCACCAAGCTCGACGGCACCGCCAAAGGCGGCGTGGTGGTGGGCATCAGCGACCAATTCAAGATTCCCGTGAAATATATAGGTATCGGCGAAGGAATGGAGGACTTGCAACTGTTCAACGCTCCGGAGTTCGTGAAATCCCTATTCGGCACTACAAAAAAATAATAACGACACACCGACTCAAGTCGCTGAACCGAGGGGTCCGGCGACTTGAGTTTCCATTTATAAACAACAGAACTAAAGGTAAAAACGATGCAAAAGGGAAGAATAGATATCATCACCATGGGATGTTCGAAAAACCTCGTGGATTCCGAACGTCTGATTAAGCAGTTGGAGACAAAGGGCTACAGCGTATTCCACGACTCGCATGACGTGGAGGGTGAGATAGTGGTGGTGAACACCTGCGGCTTCATAGGGGATGCCAAAGAGGAGAGCATAGATATGATTTTGCAGTTGGCGGAAGGAAAAAGCAGCGGCAAAATCGGCAAACTGATAGTCATGGGCTGCCTGTCGCAACGTTATCTCAGCGAGCTTCAGGAATCTATTCAAGAGGTTGACGAATGGTACGGCAAATTCGACTGGACCAAGATTATCGACACCCTACCCACCATAAAGAGCGAAGAGAAAGCCGCACCCCACAAATGGGAGCGCAAACTCACCACCCCCTCCTACTCCGCCTACATCAAAATATCTGAGGGATGCAACCGTTTCTGCGCATACTGCGCCATACCTTTAATCACCGGACGACACCAATCGCGCAGCATAGAGGAGATTCTCGCGGAAACGAAGGATTTGGTGGCTAACGGAGTCAAAGAGTTCAATATAATAGCCCAAGACCTCTCCGCCTACGGCACCGACTTATATGGAGAATCCCGATTGGCGGAACTTATTGACCGCATGTCGGATATAGAGGGAGTGAGATGGATACGTCTCCACTACGCTTATCCGGTGGATTTCCCGTGGGACGTGCTGGAAGTGATGAACAGGAAGAGGAATGTGTGCCACTACTTAGACATAGCCCTACAACATATCTCCACGCCGGTACTCACAAATATGCGCCGCCACATCAACAAGGAGGAGACATACGAAGTGATACGCCGCATCAGGAGCATGGTACCCGACATAAAACTGCGCACCACGCTCATGGTGGGATTCCCCGGCGAGGATGAAAAGGGATTTGAGGAACTCGTGGAGTTTGTTAGGGATGTCAAGTTTGACCGTATGGGCGCGTTCGCATACTCCGAGGAGGAGGACACATGGGCACAGCGCCATCTGAAAGACGACATACCGGAAGAGGTGAAGAGAGAGCGTCTGGACATCATCATGGATCTCCAGCAGGATATTTCCTACGACCTCAACCGCAAGATGATAGGCATACTTGTGGATGTGCTTGTGGAGAGCGTCACCGACGAAGAGATTGTGGGACGCACGGAATGGGATTCACCGGAAGTGGATCCGCAAGTATATATCCAAAGCAATGCCGAAGTTAGCAAAAACATCAAACCGGGCGACTTCGTGAAAGTGAGAATCACCGACGCGGAGGCATACGAATTGATGGGTGAATTAGCGTGAAATGAGAAATTTCTTAGACAAGGCGGAGAAGGCGGGCATCAATTTCTTCGCATATAGATATCCCGGAGAGCAACCTGTCTATGGTTGTTCTTCTTGCATATACTCCACTCCCGGCAAGGGGTTTGTGGTGGCACCGTTCTTGATGGATTACTTCATTCGTATTCCCGACAACGAGAAAGAGCGTGAAGCGGTGAACAGAGGAGAATACACCGGCATTAAAGGAATAAAGGGCATGGCACCCATGTCGCACACCTCCACCACTAAGGGGGAGTATATGGATGGCGCGGCGAAGATACTCCGGCAGCTAAAAAGCAATAGCATAGGCAAGGTGGTCTACAGCCGTGTGATAGTGAAAGAGCGGGGGTTCAGTCTCTCAAAGAGATTCGAGGAGCTATGCGACCGCTACCCCACCGCATTCGTGTTCTGCTACTACACCGAGCCCACAGGATGCTGGATAGGATGCACCCCGGAACTATTGCTGGAATCCGACGGAAAAGAGCTTCACACTATGGCATTGGCAGGCACGCGCACAAACGGAAGCACCGGTGAGTGGGACGCTAAAAACATGGAGGAGCAGCAGATAGTGACGGACTACATCGTAGCCACAATGAAAGCGAACGGCATCACACCCCATACGTTGCCGCGACGCACAAAAAAAGCCGGGCCCGTGGAACATCTATGCACCCCTATCACCGCCAACATCACCGCCGAGACCAACAACATGACCACCGCCGAGAGCAACGATTCCGACAGGACTCCATTCGACCTACTTCAGCTGCTGCGCGCCCTATCCCCCACTCCCGCACTGGCGGGCTACCCCAAAGAGGATGCTATCAAGCTTATACGCACCACCGAAAAACATAGCCGAGGATGCTACGGAGGGTTCATTGGACCTATGACCGACGACAAAAGATTCTCCCTCTTCGTGAACCTGCGGAGCATGATGGTGGACGCAAAGAACACCGCCCTGTTTGTCGGTGGCGGCTACACACACCTCTCCGACCCCGAATCCGAATGGATTGAGACGGAGAACAAAGCAGCCACTTTGGCGTAGTTTTTACCTCACAATGATTTTTTGAGACACGACACCCTTGGAGGTGGGGATTCTCAAGATATAGATCCCGGGTGCGTCGGGAATGTCGAGAGTAAATACATTTCCAGCGACATATTTCAAATGGGAGACGCATCCATCCATGGAGATAAGGAGGGCGCGTCCGTCAGCACCCACATCCCCCACCACGCACTCAATGGAACGCTCACCCAACCAACGCACCATCAACCGCGGTGCGGCATCGTAGACCACGGGGTCCACTCCCATGTTGGCAAGAATATACTTCAATCCGGCATAAGCGTCAATCTCCCCATATCTCACCACATCGCCATAACGGTCGATAATATCACCGCGTCCGGAGGTGTTGGCAATCACATCCACCACATCATCACGGGTGAGATTAGGGTTCGCCTCAAGCCACAGAGCGACGACACCCGCCACCGCCGGCGACGACATCGATGTGCCGGTGTATTGTCCCCAATAATATGTCGCACCCTCATACTCCTCACTGCATAAACGATAATCATCCATAGTATCCACAGCTCCATTGTATGCCGCCATTATAAATGAACCTGGAGCGAGCACCTGCGGCAACACTTCGTGTCTGTCATCGAAAGAGGTTCCGTAGCTTGATGTGAGGGTATAATCGTTAGGTTCCCCCACTTTAAAATCCGAAAGGAGGAAAGTGGTGCCGGAGAGTCCGGTGAACTCCGTGCGCGCGGTATTGGTGGAGCCCACGGCAATCACCCCATCCCCGACAGCCATATCGGAGATACTCTCTTTGGATGATCCGGAGAGAAAACCTTCAATTCCGGCGGAACCGAAAATATTGTAGCCGTCAGTGAAACACCTAACATTGGCGCCCTTGGGGGAGCGTATGCTTATACCTAAACGGGAATCCTCCGCAATACGCCACTCCGGGAAGTTCGCCTTCACGTATGCGTAGAAGCGTCCCGTGGTGTCGTAATTACCCATCTCCAGCTCTATTCTCCCGGAGAAATAATCCGCCAACCGCGGCATAAGCGACGAAGAGGGATTTTCGGTGTCGAGGATTGTGGCTATGCCTCCCGCAGCGTCCACGTCGGCGAGGGAAAGATAGTCCGACATATACAGCAATTCCCCGGGATAGGGATTTGTGACAACGAGGAAAGCTATCTCCACATCTGTGTCATCCTCACTGTTTACCACAAGGTCAATATCCGCACCGTCCGAACCATGGTACTTATACAGAGCGGTACTTACAGGAGTCGGATCGACAGAGAAATCACGACATAAGGAAATGCGTTTGCTGCCATCGTTGCCGGATGAGACAGCGATCACCGCGCCCTTGTCCGCGGCATTTTTGGCGGCGAGGGAGAATATGCCGCTACCATCATGGGGTCCTACGGTGTTGCCGATGCTGAAATTCATAGTATATGGCATGGCATGGGAAGTGGCATAGTCAACCACCTCATTCATTCCGGCGATAATTTCATCATCGTAGAGGGAATCCCCCATTGAGACCAACACCAGCTCCGCATCCGGGGCGACACCATAATATTCGTTGCCGGTCCATGCCCCTGCGGCGATGGAGGCGGTGTGGGTGCCGTGTCCGTCGCACTTATTGTCGGAGGGCGCCGCGGCAATCTCCCCGGGAGTGAGGAAACGGCGCAAAACCAACTCTCCCGTCTCCGATTCCTCGGAGCTTTCAGTGAGCATATACCGCTTCACCCTCGACTCCGTGCGTTCACGGTTCAGGAATGTGACATGATGCGGATCAATGCCGCCATCCACCACACCTATCACCACACCCTTTCCCGTGTACGGAATGATATCGGAGGCATGATTTTTTCCCGGAAGCACCTTGTCGACATTTATCTGCGCGCGGGAAAAATCCATAGTGGGAAGCATCCTCCGCGGTCTCGCCACGCAACGGATATCACCGCGGAGAAGCATCGCGTCGATGTTCTCATACGTGTCGTAGATATATTCCACTCCGCCGGAGCGCGACAAAGCCATCACCCCCACCCGGCGGATCGTATCCCCCACCGCGGTATTAAACACCCTCCGCAACCGCGGAGACATGGATTCTGCCATAATGTCAGAAGTGGCAGATACACCGGCGAGGAGGGAAAGGAGCAGCATGGATGACCAACGGATATTTCCCATGATATACTAAGTGTTTGAATTAGTGCAAAATTAACAATGATATGTGATATACACAAAAAATATTTGGCACGAAATATGTAAAGCCACCGACAGAGACAAAACAGCTATAAGCTGATAATAGAACAAAAACAGCTAAAGCTGATAAAGAAATAAAAAACAAACAAGAAAATAAAAACAACTAAATAAAAAGTATCATGAACATAAAACCGCTATCAGACAGAGTTCTAATAGAACCGACTGCCGCAGAAGAAGTGACATTAGGTGGAATCATCATTCCCGATTCAGCAAAAGAGAAACCCTTGAAAGGTGTGGTCAAAGCTGTGGGAAGTGGCACAAAAGATGAAGAGATGATTCTAAAAGTGGGAGATGAAGTTCTATATGGCAAATATTCAGGCACAGAGCTTGAATTTGACGGTATCAAATATCTCATGATGCGCCAATCCGACGTGTTGGCGGTGATTGAGAAATAAAACAAATAACTCTAAAAAAGGAATTTAATCATGGCAAAAGAGATAAAATTCAATATCAAAGCCCGCGAAGAGCTTAAGAACGGCGTTGACGCATTGGCAGACGCAGTGAAAGTAACCCTTGGTCCTAAAGGACGCAACGTGATTATCGAGAAAAAATTCGGAGCTCCCCACATCACTAAAGATGGAGTGACAGTGGCTAAGGAGATAGAGCTTGAGGACGCATTCCAAAACATGGGTGCGCAATTGGTGAAAGAGGTTGCCTCCAAGACCGGTGACCAAGCCGGCGACGGCACAACCACCGCCACCGTTCTCGCCCAGGCGATTGTCAACGTAGGCTTGAAGAACGTAGCCGCCGGAGCCAACCCCATGGATCTCAAACGCGGTATCGACAAAGCTGTGGCTAAAGTGGTTGAGTGCATCAAAGCGCAAAGCGTGGAGGTGGACGACGACATGGCGAAGATAGAGAATGTGGCTCGCATCTCAGCGAACAACGATGAAGAGATCGGCCGCCTCATCGCCACCGCGATGGAGAAAGTCACCAAAGAGGGCGTAATCACCGTGGAAGAGGCCAAAGGCACCGAAACCAGCGTAGAAGTGGTGGAGGGTATGCAATTCGACAGAGGCTATATCTCACCATACTTCGTCACCAACACCGAGAAGATGGAATGTGAGATGGAATCACCCTACATTCTACTCTTCGACAAGAAAATCTCCAACCTCAAAGACATGCTTCCGGTGCTTGAGGCAGTGGCACAAACCGGACGACCGATGCTTATCATCGCCGAGGATGTCGACAACGAGGCCCTCGCCACATTGGTAGTCAACCGTCTCCGCGGCTCATTGAAGATATGCGCCGTCAAAGCCCCCGGCTTCGGCGACCGCCGCAAAGAGATGCTTGAAGATATCGCCATCCTCACCGGCGGCACAGTCATCAGCGAGGAGAAGGGTATGCAACTCTCTCAAGCCACCATCAACGACCTCGGCACCGCTGAGAAAGTGACCATCAACAAAGACAACAGCACAATCGTGAACGGCGGCGGCTCCAAAGAGGCTATCAAGAACCGTATCGGTCAAATCAAAGCACAAATTGAGACCACCACGTCCAACTACGATAAAGAGAAACTTGAGGAGCGCAAAGCCAAACTCGCCGGCGGCGTGGCAGTGCTTTATATCGGCGCGCCTTCGGAGGTAGAGATGAAGGAGAAGAAAGACCGCGTGGACGACGCTCTCAGCGCCACTCACGCCGCTATCGCCGAGGGAATCGTCCCCGGAGGTGGTGTGACCTACATCCGTTGCATCGCCGCCCTTGATGATTTGAAGGGCGACAACGAGGATGAGAACACCGGTATCGCCATCATCCGCCGCGCCATCGAGGAGCCTATGCGCCAAATCGTGGCTAACGCAGGAGTCGAGGGTGCCGTAATCCTCCAAAAAGTGAAAGAGGGCACCGGAGACTACGGATACAACGCACGCACAGGCGTATTCGAGAACTTCTTCGAGACAGGCGTGATCGACCCTGCCAAAGTTACACGTGTGGCATTGGAGAACGCCGCCAGCATCGCCGGAATGTTCTTGACCACAGAGTGCGTCATCGCCGACAAGAAAGAGGAGAATCCCGCTCCCGCAATGCCTAATCCAGGAATGGGCGGAATGGGCGGCATGATGTAAAAAAAGCCGTAAAACTAAAGAAAGCTGATAATATCTATAATGAAACGGGCTTGCACGTATGGTGCAAGCCCGTTTGCTATATAAAAGAATAATTACAAATTACCAAATCACGATACGCTCGTTCTCAGGACGGAACATAGGTTGACCTTGAGTGATATTGAATGCGTCGAAGAAAGGCGCGATGTTTCTCAAAGAGACATTCACACGATTGTTGCCGAGGGAGTGAACATCACCGATAGTGAGTGAACGTATTTGCTCATCGCGGATGTTTTGCGCCCAAAGGTTGGCGTAGTTAAGATAGAACACCTGCATCGGAGACAAGCCGTCGATTTTAGCCTCGTTGGAGTCGATATCCACACCCTTTTTCTTTTGAGAATCTAAGAAAGCGGTGAGAGCGACGCGCAAACCACCTTGGTCCGCGATATTCTCACCGAGAGTGTAAGCACCGTTGGCTTTGAGACCGGGGAGCACCTCCACCTCATCGAATTGAGCGATAAGACCTTGTGTAAGGCTTTGGAAAGCCTCTGAATCCTCTTCAGTCCACCAGTCGGTCATATTGCCATAAGCGTCGAAATTACGGCCCTGGTCATCGAATCCGTGAGTCATCTCATGGCCGATCACCACGCCGATGCCGCCATAGTTCTCAGCGTCGCTCGAATTGGGATCAAAGAAAGGCGCTTGAAGAATACCTGCCGGGAAAACGATTTCGTTTGCCAACGGATTATAGTATGCGTTGATGGTTTGCGGAGTCATGCCCCACTCTGTTTTGTCGACGGGTTTGCCCCATTTCTTAAGATACTCAGCCTGATGCCACATTTGGGCGTTGTGCTTGTTCTCATAATAAGAGAGGGCGGGATCGATTTCCATTGAGGAATAATCTTTCCACTTGTCGGGATAGCCGATTTTCACAGTGATGGCGTTGAGCTTCTTGATAGCTTGAAGCTTGGTGTCGTCGCTCATCCAATTAAGACGGAGGATATGTTTGCCGAGGGCTGTGCGGAGGTTCTCCACAAGACCTACCATATACTCTTTAGAGGAAGCGGGGAAATATTTTTCCACGTAGAGTTGACCCACAGCCTCACCCATCATGCCTTCCACGGCACCGAGAGCGCGTTTCCAGCGAGGTTGTTGACGTTGCACACCGTTCATCACTTTGTTGAATTCGAATGAAGCATCGGCGAACTTGTCGCTAAGAGCGCCGGAAGCCTGCGAAACGAAAAGAGCGAGATAATAATCCTTTTTCTCTCTGTCGGTGAGCGAAGCAAGAAGGTTTGAAGTCTGACGAAGACCTCTCAAGTCGGTGACGATGATATTCTCCGGAGCGGCGAAGCCCATGGTTGCGGGGAAATAAGCGTCCCAATCAATTTGGGGGCACATCTCTTTCACCTGAGCCAAAGTGCGGGGATTGTACATCGCCGGGATATTACGTGTCTCCTCACGAGTCATCGCGCTGTCGGCTATGGCAGTCTCGATTTTGATCACGGTGTTCATGATACGCTTCGCATCCTTCGCGGAATATCCGGCATTTTGCATTTGAACGGTGATCAATTTCTTATATGCGTTGAGCACCTCCTTGTTTCTCTTATCCGATTTGAGATAATAGTCTCTGTCGCCGAGACCCATGGAGCCACCCTCAAGATACATTGCATATACATTGCTGTTTGCCATATCCTCTTGGAAACCGGCGCTGAAGAAGGGATTCGCCACCTCAGTGTGCATATAATAGAGGAGCTGGTTCATGTCGGTGGCGTTCTCAATCTTTCTGAGGTAAGGCTGGATAGTTGAAGCCCCCTCTTTGTTGCGGCGCACGCTGTCGAGAGCCAACTGATAGAGATTGCTGACCTTGTAAGCCACGGTGCCCTTCTGAGGATTGGTGGCGGCAAGGTTGAGGACGATATCTTTGATACGCGCTTGGCTGGTATCGTTCAAGACATCGAAGTGGCCGAAACGGGCTTTATCGGGGGTCAGCGGATGCGCTTCCATCCAGCCCTTGTTTACGTGGGTATAGAAATCGGTGCCCACGGCGGTGCTATTGTCGAAATAGCCGGGGTTCAAGCTCTTAAGGTGTTCCGCCATAAGAGAGGAACTTGCGCCCAGCATAATCGCGATAGCGAGATACTGTTTGAATTTCATACTTAAAAAATGATTCTAATGATTTTATTTAGTTTGATTAGATTTCCATATCGGAATCCTCCCCCGGTTCCGGAGGACGATATTCAAGTATATCAGCCGGTTGACAATTAAGATGATGACAAATGGCGCAGAGGGTGGAAAAACGTATAGCCTTCGCCTTCCCCGTCTTAAGGATGGAGAGATTCGGGGCTGTGATTTTCATCTTCTCGGCAAGCTCACCAAGCGAAATCTTCCGCTTGGCCATCATCACATCAAGATTTACTATTATTGGCATAATATAAAAGTTTAGTTTATGATTGGTTGGAGATTAGATTGTCAGTTCCTGTTCCTCTTTCATTTTAATTGCTTTCTTCCATATTTGTGCGGAAAGAAGCCCCACCAACCCCATTATGGCAAGTTCCCATGGGATGGTCCAATAGGCGGAATAAGAATACCCGTCGAAGCTGAGGGGTATTCCGGCGACTTCAAATTCCTGAAGCAGCCCGTTGACGATGCAAATAAAGAAACAAACGATAAGCGCCCATCCCGTGTGCGAGAGAAGACGTGTGTTTTTGTGGTCGAAGATTAAATCGCGCTTCACATTCATAGTAAACTTCCAGAAAAGGCATATCGCGCGAATCACAAGCACCACATAGAGAAGCATGAACAGCACTTTGGCGACATCCATTATTATACCCCCACGCACGGGAGCGCCCTGCGGAAGTTCCACCGACGCGCTACTGATAATCACGGGTACCTTCCCACCATCGGCGGTGGCAATGGTATCCGTAGGAAGAAGATATTTCTCTTTGGAGGGGGTGAATGAAAGTGTGGACGACATATTCAGAATCGGAGTGTCGGTTTTACCCGCCTCAAAGCCCAAGGAGAAACCCTCACCCACGGCGTAGCCCGTGAAATAAAGGTTCCATGCCGTTGATAGAAAAATCACAACCAAAATCAACGCGCAAATAAGATTTATCCTCTTTTTCATTCTTCCTTAATTTTAAAGTTAACATCCACGTTTCATTGAGAAACGAACTATGCTGATAAAGCATGGCAAAATTAGTAAAAATCTTTTGAATTAGTTGAATATTTTAATGAAAAACGTTATATCAAATTGAAGTATGAGGAGAAACTACGGGAGATAAAAGGAAAAATAAAAAGAGCCCGGTTTCGGACTCTTTTTATTTTATCGGCACGGCCGGGATGCCATGCGCATAGTCTCAATAAAATCTTACTTGAAAAGATACTGAGAAGAGATTGACTGATTGTTGTGGATACGGCGGATAGTATCGGCGAACAATTTAGCTACGGGGAGCACGGTGGCTTTAGTTTTATCCTTGGTGTAAGGGATTGAGTTAGTGAAGATGATTTCAGTCAAGCCGGAGTTAAGCACGCGTTCAGTGGCGGGGTCAGACATCACGGGGTGTGAGCAAAGCGCGCGCACGGAGCTTGCGCCGTGTTGCAAAAGGAGATCGGCGGCTTTAGTGATAGTGCCGGCGGTGTCGACGATATCATCTACCAAGATCACATTCTTATCCTTAACCTCACCAATCACAGTCATGTTGGCTACCACGTTTGCTTTAGCTCTTTGTTTGTGGCAAAGCACCAAAGGAACATCAAAATATTTAGCATAGCTGTTGGCTCTCTTAGCACCGCCGACATCGGGAGAGGCGATCACCATCTCTTTGAGCTTCAAGCTCTCGATATAGGGGATGAAGATAGAGGAAGCATACAAGTGGTCAACCGGCACATTGAAGAAGCCTTGGATTTGATCAGCGTGCAAATCCATGGTGATCAGACGGTCGATACCAGCCACTGTCAAAAGGTCAGCCACGAGTTTCGCGGCGATAGAGACTCTCGGTTTGTCTTTGCGGTCTTGACGTGCCCACCCAAAATAAGGAATGACGGCGACAATAGTGGCTGCGGAAGCGCGCTTAGCCGCATCAATCATGAGGAGAAGTTCCATTAAATTGTCGGCGTTGGGGAATGTGGACTGCACAAGATAAACCTGCGCTCCGCGGATAGATTCCTCATAACCAACTTCAAATTCACCATCGGCAAAACGCTCGGTTTTCATTTTGCCTAATTCGATGCCAAGTTCTTTGCAGATTGATTCTCCCAAATATTCGGAGTTTGTTCCTGCAAATACTTTGATTGGGGGTAGATTATTGATGCTCATATTGTATATATTGGTGTTTGTTGAGATATTCTGTATGTTTCTATATTCTGTTTTTTATGTTCTATTTTTTGGGGGAATTATCTGTAGGATAATTTATTTGCAACACCACCGCGCTTTTTGCGGCGACATAGACTCTTGAAGGTTTCTCGCGGCACAATGAAGTCATCTGCGGGGTCTCCGAAATCAAGTCCATCGCTTTCACAATCCTCATCTCCGGAAGTTTCAGAAGATTGAAAGCGTCGTGCGGCACATTGATATCCAGCTCATGGTTCTCGTTGGAGAAGTTAACGGCTATCAGCAGCAACTCCCCCTCCACATGACGGAGGAACGCGTAGTTGTTGTGGGGGTTGAAAGCGGGGTTCTGAAGGTTCACGTACATCAAATCGAAGAATGAACCGTCGCGGAGCGCCGCGTCGGAGTTGCACAGGTTCAGCACCTTGCCGTATAATCCGCGCAACCATTTTTCCTGAGGTGTCAGAAGCGAGCCGTCGCATTTACCGCCGGCGTACCAACGGCGCAAGGTGGCATAGCTCCAATAATCGAATATCGTGGTGCGGTGGTTATCCCCGGCGAAACCCTCGTTGTCGACGGCACACTCCCCCACTTCCTGACCATAATAGAGCAGGAACGGGGCTTTGCTCATCATCGCGCTCACCACCAACGACGGGAGCACGGCTGAGGGATCTCCGGCGAACTCCACGGAGCCGAATCTCACTTCATCGTGGTTCTCCAGGAAATTCACCATCTTATCGCCGACACCCTCCACCGCCTGCCAGCATCCCGTGAGGCGCGCGGCGGAATAGTTATAGCGTTCGATGCCCACCAACGTGTCGTAGAGATTGACCTTGTCGTAAAGGTAATCGAAATGTCCATACTGAAGGAATGGACGATAGTCGGCGACATTGTATATCTCTCCGATAAAAATTAAATCGGGATAATCTTTCTTCACCAAAGGGATGACCCAATTCCAAAACTCCAAAGGCACCATGAAAACCATATCGCAACGGAATCCATCCACCCCTTTGGCAGCCCAATATCTGAGGATATGTGCCATCTTATGCCATAACGGGGGTATGGGGTAATAATGTCCATTGCCGGAGGTGTAATCCTTGCCGTAATTGAGTTTTACGGTCTCGTACCAATCATATTCGGAGCAAAAGGCGGTGAAGCAATCGTTGCCGGTGGCTTTCGCCGGGAACTCAACGTATGGTGTGTCCTCCGCCGCCAAATCTATCGATGGGGAGAATTGTTGATTGGTGATATAGTAGTAGTCGTTTGTCGGGGAAAATTGCAAGGAGGTGTCGTCGTCGACGCCGAAAGGGGCCACGCCCTGCGGCTGGCTGTCGGAATTGTAGCATCTGGCGGTGTGGTTCGGGACGAAGTCTATGATGCACTTCAGCCCCTCATCATGGGTTCTTCGCACGAGGTTCTCAAATTCCCACATTCTGTGCTCCACATCCACAGCCAATGAGGGATCCACATCGTAATAATCTCTTATGGCGTAGGGGGAACCCGCCTCCCCTTTCACTATGTTCTTGTTGTAGCGTTCGATGCCGTAGTTGGAGAAATCGGTCTTCGTCGCCATCTCAAGCACTCCGGTGTACCATATAGCGTTGGCACCGAGCTCTTTAATGGAGCGAAGCACCGTAGGCGTGAAATCGTTGAACTTACCTGAGCCATTCTCCTCCAAAGAGCCAAATCTCACGCAATGCTCATTTGCGTTGGTCTGAATACGTGGAAACGTTTGGTAAATAATCAATTTCATCTTACGCCGGACGAGCTATTGCAGTGCAACTTGTTATTTATTAAGCTGTTGAACATAAACATAAATGTTTGTGTAATAAAGCAGCCACACTCTCCTTAGAGAAACAGCGTGACTATTCCCGATTACGAGAGCAAAGTTACAAAAAATATCCTCATTCTTCAAATTATTTTGTCGGAGTATTTGAAAGTTTCCAATAAGAAGAGCATGGTATTACCTCCAAATAGAGCATCGGCCACAACTCCTATAAAGTTGTAGCCGATGAACTTTTGGGTTAAGCCGAAGCTTTGAAATCGCTCCGCTTCATGTTTGTGACGCTATTCATAGTAAACCTCGACCGTGGGGTCTAAGTTCACCTCTATTTCCTGTTCCACCTTATTCGATGAGAACTGCACCTCAAGTCTGAATTTATGCTTGCCATATTCATTCGGAAGCTGCGTAAACTGGAATGAAATCGGAATGGAGGCATCCACCAATCTCGCATTTGACTCATTGAGGTCCTTCATTGGAACTACAAATGGATAGCTGTACTCCTCCCAATGTTGATCCAACATATAGCAATCCCCTTTTTTATAATATCCGCCATTATAAGATGACCAGGTATCCTTAAACGTGGCGAACAACTCCGGATAGGTCGAGTAGTAATAATCAGCTACTCAAATTTCTAAAAGCAGCTACATTACTCTACAATCCAGCGCTCGATGTTGCGGGTTGCTGATGAGAAGTTGATGCCGACCTTTACGAGATTGCGATTGTCAACTGCAAATGGTAATGCGTAGTTTTTGTCGTTTATCTGCGCAAGGGCCTCCTCGGCGGTGCCGTTGAGCTTGAACTCCATGACATAGGTGTAGGCATCGGTTTGCAATACAAGGTCAATGCGCCCATCTGATGTGTGATACTCCGCCTTAACATACAGCCCCATAAGCTTGGTGACAATGAAAAGTACATTTTGATAGTGGTTTTCAAGGTCTTTAACCAATTCGTATGGGGTATCTGCAAACAGAGATGACAAACGCTTGAAAAAATCATCAACCTTGCCGGCTCGAATCTCTTTCACGAAGTTTGTGATAAAGAAGGCTG